>JAOZQU010000041.1 GCA_029932055.1 Desulfocapsa sp. | reverse complement strand
CATTTCTGCACGGTCAGGCTGGCTCACATAGGAACTACTATAGTTCTCCAGCCTGTGCACCCCAAGGGCACTTCCTCCGGGGCGCCTGCACAGATATGGGGCGCTCCTAAACAGTTACGAAATTCATCAGGCTGGTAGGTTCATCTTTATCTTTCAATTTTCAACTTGTAACTCAAATTTTTGAACTGACATGCATGTCATTAGATTGGAACCACCGGCAAAATAAAGTGAAATGAGGAGCCACTGTCAGGGTTATTCTCCGCCCAGATTTTTCCTGAATGAACATCCAGGATTCCCCTGCAAATTGCAAGTCCAAGGCCTGTACCTCCTGCCCCGGTTTTTGTTTTACTGCTCTGTTTAAATTTATCAAATACTGTTTCCAGTTCAGTTTCCGGAAGCCCTATACCCTGATCTTTTACTTTAATCTGCTGAAAAGTTGTTCCTGCAATATTCACTTCTTTTATTGTAATTGTAATCGTTGTTTCCGGAAGGCTAAACTTAATCGCATTATCGATAATATTATGTAAAACCTGAATGATTTTTTGACGGTCAAAGAATGCAACATGCGGCTGTTCTTCATGAAAAGAAATGGATAGATTCTTTTCTTGAAGTTTAAATTGAACTTCGTTAATAACAACAGCAATACTTAAATTCAGATCATATAATTGAAAATTATACTGAGCTTGTCCAACATCCAGTGTGGCCAGATCTAAAAGGTCAGTCAAAAAACTAAGCAGCCTCTCACCACTTTCATGGATCAGAGAAAAATAGTCATAAAGACGTTGCCTTGGTACCTTTTTGAAATTTTTCCGGCCAACATTGGCATAACCAAGTATGCCATTCATGGGAGTTCGCATTTCATGGGACATGTTTGCCAGGAATTCAGACTTTGCAATATTAGCAGCTTCGGCCTCTTCTTTTGACATCAGAAGGTTCTGTTCTATCTGATGCCTCTCCACTATTTCTTTACACAATGATTTTTGCGCCTTATGGAGATCTTTAATTAAACATTCTTTTTTTTTCTCAAATTCAATACGTTCTGTAATGTTAGTACAAAAGCCTCCAACAGCAGAGATATTGCCATTGATATCCGGTACTGGAAATTTTAATGTGATAAACGTATATTCTCCGTCTACCAGAGATACTGTTTCTTCAAATTCCAGAGCCTTTTTTTGTTTTTTTACCGCTTCATCCTGACTGCGAAACAGTTCTGCAACATGTGGCGGGAATATGTCAAAATCAGTTTTCCCTTTGATTGCTTCCAATGTAACATCGGATAAGTATTCATATCTCCTGTTGACCAATATGTATTTTCCCTCATTGTCTTTAAGGTAAATTGGCGCTGGTACATTATCTAGTATGATTTGGAGGACTTCTACCCGTTTTTTGGTTTCCCTACTCGCACGTCGCAAGCTCTCATTTTCTTTTTCAAGGGCTTTGTTCTTTTTTGTTAATTCATCAACAGTATGTTGACCCATACGAGTATCCTCAACGAACATTCAGTTATCATGTCAATATTTAAAATGTATGGGAAATTTTTTAGGGGGAGTTGCCTTTCATATAAATGAGTCTGTTGATTTAAACGCATTCTCGTTCGATGTCGAGGCAAATAAAAAAATTAACCGTTATCAATTGATCATTGATTATTAATAAAAGTATTCATTTTGCAATTTGTTGAAATCACCGCACAAATAATTAATAATCAATTGTTAACGACTAATGACTAACGCTTAGCTTGACGGCTATGGTAATATGAGGAGGTCGAAAAGAACAGGCCTTAGCAGTTTATCTTACAAAAAGTTTCGATGTTAAATTTTAGTTGGCTGAGGTGATTTAGAGCATGTTTTTTTTTCGATCATTTCAGTAAATTGACCAGAGTAATTTCCCGGAGGGTTATATTGGCAGACCCAGACGTTGTCCTTACCAGGGATGTTACAGTTTGTTGCAAAACCACAACCGATTTCAGTGGTTCTTTTCCATATCACTTGCGTGAAATGACCGGTTTTAGAATTGAATCCTGGATTGTGATAATCATACAATGGTTCTTCGTTGTACCACCATTGTACAATTGTACTCACTCCCGGATTATGAGATGCAGGGGATGACCATGCCAGATTTTCTCCATATCCAGATTCTGAATGAACAGATGGACACGTATCAGCGTAGGCTTGGGCACTGTCAGCAACAGTGCTCGACCAAATCACCGGTGGGGCACCGTGAAGTGTTCGGTAGTTATTGTGCGCCTGAAGCCACTCCTGGGCTTCAGTTGGGGGCGCAGCCATGGATATTGAAGTCCAGGAAAGAATTAGCATAGCTGTTAACAGCTTAAGAGACCACATAAAACGCGAACTTATTGTTTTGAGATAAAGCTTCCATCCGGAAGTAAGTCTTTTGGCCTTTTTTCCTTAGCTCTGATTTTATAACGGGCACATGCCTGGTAGTTACTGCGACAATATTGCATTTCATATGTTTCAGATAATATATTTTGTCCGACCTTCTGGAAAAGAGAGCAGGTGGCAAGAGAGGGGCAGGGTGTAGAATCAATGTACTTTTCCATGAAAGAAATAAAATTTTCAGCCAGTAGCGGATCAAATTGAGAACCGCTATGTTTTTGTATCTCTGCAAGCGCATTTGCTATAGCCATACCTTTACGGTAGGGCCTGTCAGAAGTCATGGCGTCATAACTGTCAGCAACTGTAATAATTCGTGAAAGATAGGGGATTTCATTCCCCTTCAGGCCATCCGGGTAGCCCTTCCCGTCATAGCGTTCATGGTGGTGCCTTATAACTTTTGAAATCGCGGCAATTCGTCTGTCTGATTCCATGGGACGTAGTATCTGTGCTCCCTGTTCCGGGTGTTTTTTGATAGTTGCAAATTCTTCGACTGTCAACTTACCTGTTTTCCCTAATATATTGTCAGGGACACCAATTTTACCGATATCATGCAATACGCCGCAGAGTCGCAACAACTCAAAATCGACATCCTCTTCAGTGGCATGTTCTGCCAGTTGCAATGAAAGATTTGTCACTCTTTTGGAATGACCATGGGTGTATTTATCCTTTTCATCCAAAGAGATGGCCAGTGATTCTACAATATGCAGGAAGAAAATTTTTTCTTGTTCTTTGTTGCGGGCCAGTTCAGCACGAAGCAATCGCTCACGAAAAATACGCTGCAGCTTTGCATTCAGTTCATCCTGCCTGAATGGCTTTGAGATGAAATCAGTTGCTCCGGCAGCAACAATGTCGGTAAAGTTATACAGTTCATTATGGCCGGAAATGGCAAGGATATCCACCTGAGGGTAATGTTCTTTAACATGGAGTATCAGCTCCATGCCGTCCATTTCCGGCATTACAATGTCAGTAATAACCAGACCGTATTGATACGCTTGCAAAAGCGCCACCGCTTCTTTGCCATTGCAGGCTTGATCTGCCTGCAATCCAAATGCAGTTACCTGGTGATTAAGCAGGTAAAGCACATTCTCATCGTCGTCGACTAATAAAATACGTTCTGTAATTGTAGAAAGATCCAATCCTTTTCGATTCATGTCAATTTGTCCCAAAAAAATAATGGAGTGGTGGTTCTTAGGGTTTAAGCGCTTTTATGATTGCTTTTGCCAGCGTATATTTATCAACAGGTTTTATTATATATTCACGAATCCCCAGTGCTTTGGCCTTTGATTCATCAATTGTCTCATTAAATCCTGTACACAGGATAATAGGTAGATCCGGCTGGCTGGTAAGTAACTTTCCGGCCAGGCGCATTCCAGTCATTTCCGGCATGGTCATGTCGGTGATAACCAGGTCATAATCGCCAGGATTGCTTTGAAACGCATTCAACGCTTCAATGCTGCTGGTAAAAGCGGTTACGACATAGCCAAGGTTTTCAAGTATTCGTGGCATTATTTCAGCAACAGCAGGTTCATCATCAACAAACAGTATTCGTTCGCCCTTTCCTAATGGTAAATCTTCGAAAATGATCTGCTCAGCCTGTGCTTCCCTTGGATTAATTATTGGCAGGCATATATGAAAAGTAGTTCCATGTCCCGGCTTGCTGGCAGCAGTAATTTCTCCTTTGTGTTGTTTGATGATTCCGTGGACAACAGCCAATCCAAGCCCTGTTCCTTTTTCCTTATCTTTGGTTGTGTAAAATGGATCAAATATTTTTGAACGTGTTATTCCATCCATGCCACAACCTGTATCACTGATTGTAAGGTGAAGGTAGGTGCCACTTGTAATTTGCGGGCAATTTTTATTGGTTTCAGCTTCTGTGATCTGCTTTTCAGATAATGCGACACTAATGGTACCCAGTTCTTCACCAATAGCATGCTTGGCATTTGTGAAAAGATTCATTAACACCTGATGTATTTGGGTAGGGTCAGCCAAGACCATGCCACAGCCTGCATCAATACTCACGCTAAGAGAGATAGTTGTCGGCAATGAGGACCGCAGCAGTTTAAGAACTTCTTTTACGATGATCTGAAGCTTGACTGGTCTTAACTCTTCTTCACCCTGGCGGCTGAAAGTAAGGATCTGCTGTACCAGTTCAGCAGCTCTGTCACCGGCAATGAGGACTTGATCCAGATCCTTTCTGATTGGATCATCAGTAGGGAGTTGTTCCCTTGCTATTTCACTAAAGCCAATCATGGCAGTAAGAATATTATTAAAGTCATGGGCAATGCCACCGGCAAGGGTGCCTATTGCCTCCATCTTCATTGCCTGCCGCAACTGTTTTTCAAGTGACCTTTCCCTGGTCACATCACGTTTCACAGCAACAAAGTTGGTGATCATGCCTTCCTTGCTTTTGACAGGAGAGATGGTGACTTCTTCTTCAAATAAAGATTCGTTTTTTCTCTTGTTGACCAGATGACCCTTCCAAATTTCTCCTCGAAGAAGCTTGTTCCACATTGATTTATAAAATTTCTGATCATGTTTGCCACTTTTGAGGACACGTGGATTTAGGCCGATAGCTTCCTCCCGGCTATAGCCAGTGAGTTTTTCAAAGGCAGGATTGACGTACTGGATAGTGCCATCTTTATCCGTAATGACGATAGTTTCAGCTGCCTGGTTAATGGCGGCAGCTAACCGTACACTATCTTCTTCCAGTTTGTTTAATTTGGTTATATCTTTGGCAACATGGGTAATATATTCAAGTTGACCTTGTTCATCAAAGACCGGAGCGGCCGAGACCAGAAAGGTTTTTCCCAGTCTTTCATGATACATCTCCCGGCTGTATGGAAGAAAAGTTTCCCTTGTGTCGAGAAGTGGACAGTCGGGGCAAGGCTCCTTAGATCCATGGAAAAGCGAGAAACAGTGCTGTCCGATAATTTCTTTCCATGGTAAATCCAGAGTGCTGCAGGTTGCCTGATTTGCTCGAATAATAGAGAAATTTTTGTCCTGAATAGTAACAATATCCGGCATTGCATTAAAAGTTCTTTCCCATTCTTTTTTGCTCCTTAGCAGTTCTTCTTTTGCCTGTTTGTGAACAGTGATATCTTTATATATGGCTACAATTTCTCCTGACGGAATTCTGTAGACATAATTTTCCACATACTGGTGTATTCTCTTATCCTGATACAAGGCAGAGGGGTAGTGTTCCGGAATACCTGTCTTCCAAACCCGTTGAAAGACCGTAAGTAAACCCATGTCCAATATCCCGGGAAAAGATTTCGTAACCCTTTTTCCCAGGATATCAATTAGTTCAATTTTACTTGATAGCAAACCTGCTTTGTTGATATCTTTAAAGATAAAGTCATTGCCCTTTTCCACGGTAGTATATATTGCAACCCCTGAACTCATATTATTAAAAAGCTCACGAAATCGTTCTTCACTGTCGCGTAGTTTCTCAGCAGCAATTTTATGACTGGTAATGTCGAGATGGGTTCCTGCTGCTCGGAGTGGTGTGCCGTCCGAAGAAAAATCTACAATTTTTCCCCGCCCAAGAATCCAGAGGTATTGTCCATTTTTTGTCTTTAAACGAAATTCCTGACTCCATTTTTCCTGTCCTTTCCGAATGATGGTCAGGATGTTATGTTTAACTGATCTTTTTTCTTCGGGATGGAGAAGAGTTTCCCAGGTTTGCAGAGTATGCGGCAATTCTGTCGGGCCATAGCCAAGCATGGAAAAATATCCGGGACTGAAATATATTTCATCGGTTTGTATATTCCAATCCCACATTCCTAAATCAGCACCTTCCAGAGCTACCTGTAATCGTTGCTCATTCTCCTGTATTACAGCAAGGGTGTTTTTGCGCTCAGTGATGTCTAATACAGTAAAGGTTATCCCACCTTTCAAGTCCTGTTGGTCAATGGGGGTTGAACTGATTTGAACATCAATAATGGAACCATCTTTCCGCTTGAAGCGTGTATCAACACATCCGGTTCCTTTTTCTTTTATTTGAGCATATTTTATCAGTCCAACCCTCTTAAATTCCTCTTCACTCGAATAGAGCATGCTGGCTTCCTGCCCTTCGAGTTCTGAGCTGGTGTATCCGCAGATCTCTGACATCTTATGGTTTGTCCACTGCAAAACACGATTGACCACAAAGCCGATACCCACAGGTGCAGACTTGAAAATACTCTGTAAAAGGGCTTCCTTTCTATTTGACTCCTTCCGGGTATCAAGGTTGACTAAACTTTTTTCAGCAATTATTGAGACCATATCGGCGAAATAGTGCAATAAGGCAGTGAATCTTTCCTCACTGATAATAGGAACAGCAGCAAGGCACTTAAGATACGCCTCTTCATCATAGCCGTATTTTTGCGCCTGTTTTCTAAATAATTCTTTGTCCGGCGGGGCAAACAAAAGTTGACCTGTAAACAATGTGGCAAAGTGCTTTCCTTGAATGATGACAGGGGTACAGCCGTCGACGAGACCATTTTCACAATGATGAATACAAATATCCCCGGCATTATTTAATTTGGATATAAGTGCTTTGTTGCTTGCTTTACAATGTTTTTGAGATTCTGGACATGTGCGGTGGAATTCGCCGCAAATTTCACGCCAGCCAGTGCCAAATATTATTTTATTGGTGAAATTATCAACCAGACAGGTTGTGAAGCCTGTTGCAGAAGAAAAGTTCTCAAAAAGGAGTTTCAGTTTGTTAAGATCTACAAGGTTTTTAAGAGTTGTTTGTTCTATATCCATTTTTTCAGCACCTGCTAAAACAAATTACATTTTTATATTTTTATATTTTTATATTTTTATGAAAATGCTATTCAGGCACCTGTCGGGAAACCGCAAGACACTTCGGAGCATATATTAACCGTATCACTTAATATATAGGGAGATCAAATAATAAAGTGATAATCAAGGAAACGTAATGGTTGCTTTTAGTACCGGTGATGTAGTTAGAGAAATTTAATGTATTAAGTTCTGTGGAAAGTTGAGCTGAAAAACAATTATTCTTGTTGGCAGGGTAATTATTACCCATAAAAATGAACCAACTGGGAAAAAGCTACCCTGTTTTAAAAGGAGCTCGTTGTTTAAACAAATGTTTTATTGTAAAATATGCCAATTAATCAGCAGGATGTGTGTAGGATTCTGTAGTTGGCATGTTCATTGCTTTCTATAAATTACAAAACGTAATAATATATACATCTACCAATCCAACATCAAGGAGTTTAGAAAATGAAAAAAGCAATCGCAGTTACCGCACTCGTTACCATTATTGGTTTAACCGGTATGTATCAAGCCTCAGCTAATTGTGGACATGGTGGCATGCGAGGTAACGGAGATGTCAATTGTCCCGGTGGTCGTGCATATGCAACAGCTAAAATGGATGATGCTACAAAGGCTAAATTCGAAGCATTTTTTCAAGATACCCAGGCATTACGAAAAGACATAGTAATAAAACGTGCTGAAAAAAGAGCGCTTATGAGTTCAGACAATCCTGATGCGGCAGAAGTTGGTAAATTGGCCGGTGAGCTATTTGATCTGCGTGCATCCATGCATGCAAAAGCTGAGGAAGCAGGCCTTGGCGACATTATTGGGAAAGGACCAGGTTTTCGGAACTGTGATGGCCCGGATTATCATCATGGCCGTAAAGGGATGAAGGGCAAATAAAAGGTTTGAGTTAAAAATTGAAAGACGAACTTTTTTTCTCTCTCGCCCCATCAGAAACATCTTCTGATGGGGATTTTTTTTTGTTTGATATTATAGTTGTCGTACAATGCGATGTGT
The DNA here is from genome assembly GCA_029932055.1 of Desulfocapsa sp. Lineage (GTDB taxonomy): Bacteria > Desulfobacterota > Desulfobulbia > Desulfobulbales > Desulfocapsaceae > Desulfocapsa. The sequence continues at coordinate 11,205 of JAOZQU010000041.1, read as the reverse complement.
TGAGTTGTTCGTTGTGGCACAATATGTTGTGGTTTCGCGTGTTGTTTGCTTGACAATAGAAACCCTTCAAGATATGATATCTAAAATTCAGGTGTCTGTAACAGGACTAAGCCCGGTAAACGAGAAGTAAGCTGGGATTAAAAGGGAACTTCGTGCAAATCGAAGACGGGCCCGCCGCTGTAACCGGGGACTGAACCTGCATGGTACCACTGACTTTTTTTAAGTTGGGAAGGCGCAGGAGAAGAACAATCCGGAAGTCAGAAAACCTGCCTGAGTTATAGAGGTGAACACTGTCGTGGAATATCAGTGATCCATTGATCTCGCGGATATACAGGGAAATCCCAGGTCTGAACATACTTTCGGCCTGGGAATTTTTTTGTTTTTTTGTCTCAGGCCAATCATACAGGTGATACCTGAGGAGAAAAGTAAGATGGTTTTACGTGAAAAGAGTTTAACAAAGATGTATTTGTGGCGGATAACTGATTGGGATTGTTTCCAGAAAGTGATGCGTAACTTACTGTAAGAAATGTGTGAATACTTCTCTGCTGTCTGCTTCTACAGCAGAGAAGTATTTCAGCCCAAAAAGCTCCCTATCTGGAATACAGCAACAGATGCAAGAAAGGCAAAAAATGTATTAAAGGCCATGGAAAAAAATGCCCATTTCCAGGAAGCTTCTTTTGCAATACAGACAACCGTGACAAAGCAGGGCGCGTAAAACATAATGAAAATCAACGCTGAGACCGCCACAACACTGTTCCAGTGTGGATCGTTGATAAGCCTTTCGCCAAGAGAGGATGCATCATCCGCATCAACATCTCCCATGGAATAAACTGTTCCCAAGGTGGATATGATAACCTCTTTGGCAGCAATTCCGCCGAGCATTGCAATGTTTGTTTTCCAGTCAAAACCAGCATACCTTGAGATTGGCTCAAAAAATATTCCAATTTTTCCAGCTATGGAATTTTGCAGGGTCAGTCCTGATTCTTCCTGATCAATCACTTGCAGCTTGTCCTTCAGTTCTGCTGCTTTTTCTGAGAGTTCAGCTGTGTCTTTATTAAAACTTGTGAGTTCCTGTTGAACAGCATCAGGAAAGCTGTTTGTAATATTGCTGCGTGCTGTGTTAAAGGTGTCCTGCTCAGACTGAGGAAGGCCAGGAAAGGTCATCATTGCCCAGAGAAGAATAGAGATACCAAGGATTACAGTCCCTGCTTTTTTAATATATTGCCAGGTGCGTTCCCAGGTATGGATTAGAAGGCCTCGAAGGGTGGGAAAACGATAAGGGGGAAGTTCCATGACAAATGGTGTTGACTCACCTCTCAGTATCGTCATCCGAAGAAATTTTGCGGTAACCAGGGCAACCAACCAGGCCAGCATGGTAAAGAGAAACATATAGAGGGCTTTATGGTCGGAAAAAAAAGCACCAATCAGCAAAACAAGGACAGGGACTTTTGCCCCGCAGTTCATGAAGGGAACAGTGAGCAGTGTTGCCATTCTCTCTTTTGGGGAACGTAGAGTTCGCGTGGCCATGACACCAGGGACTGCACACCCTCCAGCGATTCCACCTGAGACAATAAAAGGCATAACACTTGAACCGTGCAGACCAAAAAAATGAAAGATACGATCCATCATAAATGCAACTCTTGCGAGGTAGCCTGAATCTTCAAGCACGGAGATACCAAAAAACATAAACATAATAAGAGGAACAAAGCCAAGTACACCACCAACACCGTCAATGACTCCTGAAACAATCATGGATTTAACCAGTCCGTCAGGGAGGGTTGCTTCAACCATGGAACCAAGCCAGCTAAAAAGATTGCCCATCCAGGCGACCGGCAACTCACTCCAGGAAAATGTGAACTGATACAGACCAAAGAGAATGGCCAGCATTAAAACCGGCCCTATTAAGCGGTTGGTAAGAACTTTATCTATTTTATCCGAGGTATAAAGTCGGTCGGTGTCAAATTTGTGGGTCATGACTCCCTGGCGGATAATGGCTTTGATAAATCCATAGCGGTGATCTGCTATAATTGCCTCAGGATACGCATCCATGGTTTTGTGGAGATGGTCTGAGATAACACCAACAGTCTGCTCTAGTTTTCGCGCAAGCGTCGGATTTTCTTCCTGTCCTTTGCTGAGCATCTGGTCGTCATGTTCGAGATATTTTATAGCAGTGAAGCGAGCATGATACTCTTCTGAAAGAAAAGAAGATTCCTTGATTATGGTTATACTATCCATTAGTACTTCATCAAGATCCTCTCCATATGAAATATCTCTTGAATGCCATTTTTTGTCAGAATCAGCTACCTTAATGGCCTGTCTGATCAGTTCATCAGTTCCCTGGCCTGATCTTGCGACGATGGGAACAACAGTTACATCGAGCAGGTCGGCAAGCTTTTTAAAACGTACTTCTATACCCCGATCTTCGGCCACATCCATCATATTGAGAGCAATGATCAGCGGCACTCCCATTTCAAGAAACTGGGTAGTGAGATAAAGGTTTCGTTCGAGATTGGATGCATCAACAATGTTGATAACCACGTCCGGTTTTTGGCTTGTAAGAAAATCACGGGCAACAACCTCTTCAACAGAATAGGCGGTGAGTGAATATGTACCGGGTAGATCGGTGATGGTGATTTCACGGTTATTGTGTGTGAAATATCCTTCCTTGTGATCTACTGTTATTCCAGGATAGTTACCTACGTGTTGTCTGGCTCCGGTAAGTTCGTTGAAGAGGGTCGTCTTGCCGGCATTAGGGTTGCCGGCCAGGGCCATGGTGATGGGTTTGGTGCTCATGTGTTGGACTCGCTGAAAATTAAAGATTATTTTCTGTTATCACAATTGGATATGCTGCAGCAACTGCAACCTTCGAGACAAGAAATATCTTGTGATGGATCAACTGCCTGGCAAATTTTACTGTACATTTTTTTCGCAATAAAAATAAACGCAAGGCCAACAACAATAAGGATAATAAAAGTTTGCCACATGATAAAACTCACAGTTAGGGGAGACTAATTTAGAAGTCGTAAAAAAAAGCAGTACCGTATCCGGTTACTGCCAGCTTACTTTAGATTACTGCTATACGGATTGAACAATAATATTATCACTTGTTCCCTGATCCAGACTCAGTGTTCCGCCATGGATCTTTAAAAGGCATTGTGAACCAGTCTGTGGACAGATTAGTTCTGCCTCAGCACCAGGCAGAACTCCAAGTGCAGCCATTCTTGCGCAGTGTCGTCTGTCACCGGTAAGCTTGCAGATTTTCACTTTACCGGCCTGGCAGTTCTTAGAAAGAGGGCCATGGTGTTTATTACACCGCTCGCCCTTAGTACAGTTTTGTATCCTTTGGGCGAAACAGCTGCATTTTTTGTTTAGATCCTTCAGGGTCATTCTTTTCTCCTTGGAAGACCATTGTTAGGTACACCAAACAATATGTGCTGTCAACAAATTTATCAAGGGTACAGATGTAATTTTTTAGTTGCAGATCAAAATATATGACAAGAAAAGTGGGGATTCTTGAAAGTATCATGTATATCTGTAACAATAGTACTATTTTCGACAATAATTTATATACGGGCAATAGAGGAATGGATCAGAATCAATCAGTACAAAAATTAGCTGAAGCCAAGAAAAGGGCGATTATTTCCATCGGTCTTAATCTTTTTCTTGCCATAGGAAAAGGAACTGCTGGTGTGCTCTCCGGCTCAGCCGCGCTTCTCGGTGATGCCATTAATTCAGCCACTGATGTTTTTGCTTCAACCGCTGTTTTTGTTGGTATTCTGGTTGCGGGGAGGGAACATCCATCTTTTCCTTATGGCTTGTATAAAGCTGAAACCATTGCAGCTTTGGCAACTTCTGTTGCCGTTATTCTTGCAGGATATGAAATTGCAAGGCAGGCCTTATTCGGTGTGCCCAGTATGCCGGATGTCACTATTGCTCTGCCAGTGGTGGCAGTCTCTCTACTCCTTTCCCTGGGCTTTGGTATTATCCAACTCCGTGCCGGGAAAAGGCTCAGTTCACCCGCACTCACTGCCGATGCAAAAGATTATCTTGCAGATTCCCTTTCCACAGGAGTGGTGCTGCTGAGTCTGCTTGTTGTACCCTTTGGATATAATATTGATCAGTTTGCAGCAGGAATAGTCTCTTTGTTTATTTTGTATGCAGGCAGTCAGCTTTTTATCGGAGCGTTGAAAGATTTACTGGATGCCTCGATCGACAGGGAAACTGAGAGAGAGATTGTTCGATTTGTGGAAGAGTATCCACGGATCAGTCGGGTTAAAAAATGTTTCAGTCGAAAAGCTGGCGGTCGTTATTTGGTGGATATGGATGTGGTGCTGCATACTCCTTCCCACAAGGTAGCTGATCTTGTTGCTGATCGTCTTGAAGAGGAATTACTTGTCGAATTTCCTTTGCTTGTGCTTGCGCGTATAAGGCCCCATTATTCACCTGGAGAATTTACACGTCGCATTACTCCAGTAGATGGTCCGGAGGGAAAATTCAATATGCATTTGGCCTCAACCCCTTGGTTTCTTGTCGAAACAATAAGTACTGAGACTAAAGAAGTGAAAAAGCGGCAATTTATAGAAAATCGGCACAAAGATGCTCAAAAGAAAAAAGGACTGCTGGTGGGGCGTTGGTTACTTAAGTTGAAGCCGGATGAAGTAGTGGCGGAAGACAATGACAGTGTGGCATTAGTGTTACTCAAAGAAGCCGGTGTTGAAATTATTCACCCTTCTTCTGTAACCTCAACCATGATGTGATCAGCTTCATTATTTCGCAGGGAGAGGGTTCCACCCATGACACGGAGAGCAACGGGATCATATAAGGGTGCTCGACCCTGAATGGTGATTTTGGTACCGGGGACAAGTCCCATCTCCCTGATCCTCCTACCCAATTCACCAGCAACCTTTACGGCTTTAATTGTTCCAGACTGATTTTTTGCCATTTCTCTAAGGTTGATTTCTGCCATGTTTATGCTCCGGTGTGACCTCAAAAGGATACTCTTGATAAAAAATTACGACTTTATCTGATAAATCAAGTTTTCATGAAACTATCAGGAATGACGTTATAGTCCTGTCTCTTCCAGCTGTCAAGACGCTTGATGAAGCGGGGTGCGCAGGCATGGACAGGTTTCTGTTCATTTAATAATGCGATAGCAGGGAGTATACTTTTTACCAGGCAGCCGCATACGTTTCTGTTCTACAAACTCGGACAACAAAAGGTCAATCTGTTCCATGATGGCCGGATCACCGTGAATTTTAAAAGGACCATGCTCTTCAATGGCCCTGATTCCTTCATCTTTGACATTGCCAGCCACCACACCGGAAAAAATACAGCGAAGATTAGCAGCCATCAAGTGGGGTTCCTGTCCCTTATGCAGGAGTATATCCTGCATGTTTTCATGGGTCGGTTTAAAAGGTTTTTGATAGGCTTTATCTATGGTAAGCAGCCAGTTGAAGTAGAATGCATCTTCTGTGCTTTTGCGAAAAAGATGGACTTGTTCAATGCCGTCTCGAATTTCGCAGGCCACCCGTTCCGGATCGTCAATAATAATTTTGTAACGTTGCTGAGCCTCTATGCCTAATGTTTCGCTGATGAAATGATCAATTCTCTTGAAATAGTTTTCTGTATGTTTGGGGCCGGTCAAGATAAGTGGAAAAGGGATGTCAGCGTTGCGGGGATCGACAAGAATACCCAGTAAGAATAGGATTTCCTCCACTGTCCCCACACCTCCGGGGAAAATCACGATGGCATGGCCAAGACGAACAAAGGCCTCCAGGCGCTTTTCAATGTCCGGCAGGATAACCAGGTTGTTGACGATGGGATTAGGTGCTTCGGCTGCAATGATGCCGGGTTCTGTTATTCCCAGGTACAGGCCGTCGTATATACGTTGCTTGGCATGGCCGATGGTCGCTCCTTTCATCGGGCCTTTCATGGCCCCGACACCACAGCCGGTGCAGATGTCCATGCTCCGCAGTCCCATTTGATAGCCGACGTCTTTGCTGTAATCGTACTCGTTTCTCTGTATCGCATGGCCACCCCAGCAAACAACCAGATGAGGATGTTTAATTGAATGGAGTATTCCGGCATTGCGCAAAATATGGAAGACCGCATTGGTCATCCCTTCAGAACTCTTCAGATCAAATTTTGAACTGCCGTTTATCTCATTATTATTATAGATGACATCACGAAGTACCGCGAATAAATGTTCCCGTATACCGGTGATCATTTTGCCGTCGACAAAAGCAGAGGCAGGTGCTCCCTTCAGATCCAGTTTTATACCACGGTTTTCCTGGATAATTTGAATATCAAAGCTCTTGTACTGTTCGAGCAGTTCCTTGCCATCGTCAAGATAGCTGCTGTAGTTAAGAACCGCTAGTGAGCAGTTGCGAAACAGGGTGTACAATCCTCCCTGGCTGGTGTCCAGCAGTTTGTTGATTTCTATTTTTGAGAGAATTTTCAGGTCGCCGTTAGGTGTAACCAAGGAATCGATAATGTCGTATTTCATTAGTATCTTATTAGTAATTTATTCAGGTGATAGCTGGTAATTTTCCTACCCACTATCCTGTAACTATTTAGGAGTGCCCCATATCTGTGCAGGCGCCCCTGAGGAAGTGCCCTTGGGGTGCTGGCTGGAGAACTATAGTAGTCCCTATGTGAGCCAGCGTGACCGTGCAGAGATGGGGGTGCTCCTGAATAGTTACCGAAAAGTTTTAATAAAAAAGAGGGTTATAAGCATATTTTTGAATGATATCATTATTTACTCCTAACGCCATCATAATTTGTGTAATGTACTTTCTAAGCTTAAATTACAACAAGGAGGCGACCGTATGAACAAGATAGCAAAACAAAGTCAACCATCTCTTAGCTCTATCTCTGATGAGATAACAGTTAAATGGTTTCAAGAGGGCGTAACTCATCACTTGGTTAGTTCTCAGGGGCGTGACCCTTTAAGGGCTGGAGATAATGATGTTTACCGTGCGCTATCCTATGCTCTGCGTGACCTGCTTATGGAAAAATGGCTCATTACCCAGAAAAATTTCTACGCAAAGCATAAAAAACGTGTTTACTATTTATCGCTGGAATTTCTGGTGGGTCGTTCTCTTGGTAATACATTGATTAATATGGGACTGATGGGTGAGGCGACTGAGGCTTTGGAACAGCTTGGTTACGATCTTGAGATTCTACGCGAGTGTGAAGAGGATGCCGGACTTGGTAATGGTGGTCTTGGCAGGCTTGCAGCATGCTTCATGGACTCCATCGCTACCATGAAAATACCCGCCTATGGTTATGGCATTTGTTATGATTACGGATTGTTTCGTCAACAAATTGTTGATGGTTATCAGTTGGAAACTCCGGATTCATGGTTGCGCTTCGGCTCCCCCTGGCTGTATGAACGAACCTCCTTTGTTTCACCAATCAATTTTTACGGCCGGGTCATGAGCTATGTTGACGAACAGGGACATTATCGATCAAAGTGGGTGGACACTGAAGTTGTCATGGCCATGGCCTGTGATATGCTGGTTCCGGGATTCAATAATGATCATGTGATCAATATGCGGCTCTGGCGTGCCAAGGCTTCACGTGAACTGGATCTGGAAAACTTCAATGTTGGTGATTATATAGGTGCTGTGGAGAGTAAAGTTCGAACGGAAACCATTTCCAAGGTTCTTTACCCATCAGACGACATCTGTGAAGGCCAGGAACTGCGGCTCAAGCAACAGTACTTTTTCGTGGCAGCAACATTTCAGGATATCATGCGCCGTTATCGCAAGGGCAATAGTGATTTTATCGATTTTCCAAACCAGGTTGCCGTACAACTCAATGATACCCATCCAGCCATTGCCATTCCCGAGCTGATGCGTTTGCTTCTTGATGAGGAAGGACTTGGCTGGGAGTTTGCCTGGGATATTTGCGTCAAAACTTTTGCTTACACCAATCACACCTTGATGCCGGAAGCCCTGGAAACCTGGTCGGTGGAAATGCTCAGCAGGGTGCTTCCAAGGCACATGGAAATCATTTTTGAAATTAATCGTCGTTTTTTAGATGAGGTTGCATTGAAATATCCCGGCGATGTACGGAGAAAATGTGATATGTCCATTATTGCGGAAGATGGTACCCGGCGGGTGCGCATGGCAAATCTCGGCATTGTCGGCAGCCACTCGGTGAATGGAGTTGCCGAACTGCATACTGAGCTGCTCAAGACTAGAGTATTTAAAGATTTTCATGAAATGTATCCGGGACGTCTCAATGCAAAAACTAATGGCATTACGCCTCGCCGTTGGCTTCTCAAAGCAAATCCAGGCTTGTCCACCCTTATAGGTGAGAATATTGGATATGACTGGATTACAGATCTTGACCGGTTACGAGCCCTTGAAAGGTATGCTGAAGATGTGAAATTCCAGAAACGCTGGCAGGAAGTACAACTGGAAAACAAAAAAGAACTGGCTGTGCTTATCCAGAAAAAGTGTGGTGTCGAGGTTAAAGCGGATACCATGTTTGATATACAGGTGAAGCGAATCCATGAGTATAAGCGGCAGCTACTCAATGTCCTGCATGTGATTGATCTCTATCACCGGATGATCACTGACCCGGAGGCAGACATTACGCCACGCACGGTCATTTTTGCCGGTAAGGCTGCTCCTTCTTACTGGCGTGCTAAATTGATTATCAAATTGATTAACTCAGTGGGCGAGTTGGTTAATAATGATCCTCGCATAGGAGATCGTCTCAAGGTCGTGTTTATTCCCAACTACAATGTGTCGGTGGCTGAAAAAATCATACCGGCTGCTGATCTTTCTGAACAGATTTCTACTGCCGGCACCGAGGCCTCTGGAACCGGTAATATGAAATTTTCTTTAAACGGCGCATTGACTATTGGCACCCTTGATGGTGCTAATATTGAAATCAGGGAGGAAGTTGGTGAGGAAAATATTTATATTTTTGGCATGACTGCAGAGGAAGTTGCCTTTGAGAAAGTTAGCAAGAGTCGTACGCCAAGGCAGATATTTGAGCAAAATTACCAGGTACATCGGATTGTGAATTCCATCAGTCACGGTATGTTTTCACGAGGTGATACCGAGTTGTTTGCACCCATTGTGGAAGATCTGTTGAATGAAAACGATCCTTACCTGCTGCTGCTTGATCTGGAATCCTATCTGGAGTGCCAGGAACTCGTAGGGCTGGAATATCAGAACCAGCAGGAATGGACCAGGAAATCAATTCTCAATGTTGCCCGCATGGGTAAGTTCTCCAGTGACAGGACTATTAAGCAGTATGCCGAGGAGATCTGGGGAGTGGAAGTAGAGTAGGGGCGGATTTTCATTAATCGGCTTTCCAGATTGAAAATGATTGAATCACAGTTTTATTGTTACAGGAGAGAGAGATTTTAGTGATTTCCTCTTTCATCCATGCCCATTGGCTACTGATTCGGATGACATAGTTTTCTGGTTGTTCTGAGGCAATAATGTCAAATGAGAGTGTACTCTGGAGGCTATTTCCATAAGTCAGGGAGTAGGGTGCGCACCGCGCACCATCCAAGTCTATTGATAATCCGATTCTTTTTGGTGCCTGACGGCTAGAATCGTAACAGTTGTTTTATTTTCAATTTCAAACAGGACAACATAGCCTCTGTTGCCAAAGGAGATAAGCATCTCGCGTATAAAGGGGTTGTCCTGATCGGCCTTTCGGCAGGTAAACGGAAAATCTTTAAGAAATTCCATCCCCTTACTTATGGCATCTTTTGCACTGTGTGCTGCCTGGAGGTTACGTTCCAGAAGAAAGTTGAAAAGTCTTTCAAGATCTTCTTTTGCCTCTTTCGTATAGCGAACCTGATAACTCATTTGTGCTCTGCATTACTAAGCAAGGTGTTGAGGCCAAGCAGTACATCGTCTGCATCATAGTATTCACAGGTTCGTTTTGCCTTATCGCGCGAAGCCAGACCACGGGCAATAAATTCATCCTGGAGTCGTCTGCGTTTGACTTGCTCTCGTATAGCCTGCTCTATAAAACCTGACAGGGTCTCATTTTTATATAAAGTCGTTTCCACTGCATGTCGCAATTCTGGCTCAACGCGAAGTGATGGTATGGTCGCTGTTTTCATAAAACCCTCTCTGTGTGTGTTGCATTTGCAATACACTGTAAGCTTGGATGTCAGGGAATGCAAATAAAAAAATAGGCTCCTGTTTTTTTACAGATACAAATTATCGGTAGTTATTCGATAAATTTTGGTGAGGAAAGGGGATGGATCCCACCCAATTAAATAACTGAGTTATTATTGAATACACGAGGACAAGCAGGCAGTTGACCGCATTTCTATCCTTCCATCAGGCATATGGATAGGCACCCTGAAACGAAAAAAGGACTTAACCAAATAAGGCTAAGTCCTTGTTGTTGTCATGGTGACCCCAAGGGGAATCCCCATTTACTCAAACTGTTTCATTAAGCTTGTAAGGGGTAGAAAATGTTATGAATTCTATTCGAACAAGCGAAAAAGAAAACCAGTCATTTTACGCAGTACTGACTGCATTTAATTTCTTGCAGTGGTACATGCATTAACAACCAGGCTAATACAGAAGAAGAATGGAAAGCCACTAATTGTCGATTCTATCATCTCAATAATCAGGTTTTCTGTGGGAATGGGCAACTGCTATGGTGCGGATATGGTTTTCTTGAGTTTGATAGATAATGCCGTATGGAAAACGATTTGTAAGGCATCTTCTGGTCCTGCGTGACAGTTTGCTCCAAGCTTTTGGGTGGAGAAGGATTCTTTTTATAGCCGCCTCTACCTCATCAAGGAATTCGCTGCCTAGACCAAACTGACAATTATCGTAATAATCAACAGCTTGATTCAAATCTGAACTTGCTTCTGGATGGAACGAATAGGTCATTTTGCCAATCGTTTCCGGATATCAGCAAAAACCTTTTCACCTGGAATAGCTTGTACCTTACCAGAATCAAGTTCATCAATTCTTCGTTCAGCTTCTTTTGCCCAAAGTTTGTTTATCTTTTCGTTGCTGGGAGAATTTAGGCTTTCGAGTAATCTGTCAGCTAAATGTATACGCTCTATCGTGGGGAGCGATAAAGCCTGTTCTGTTAGTTTAGATATCACTGTTTCCATGTCTTAAATAATACACTGGGTTTCTTGAATCATCAAGTCAGTACTTTATCACTACCGAAATCTGTGCAGAATGGGCGAAAGAGAAAATT
>JAOZQU010000407.1 GCA_029932055.1 Desulfocapsa sp. | reverse complement strand
GGAGAGGTGCGGGACATGACAATGGGAATACCGATGCGCGCACATTTGAGCACCATGTCTGAGGTAAGGCGACCAGTGGTGTATATGGCGCCCCTTGCCGGAATCTTACCAAGCAGGATAGCACCAATAACTTTGTCCACCGCGTTATGTCTGCCCACATCCTCATAAAATCCCTGCAACCTGCCATCTGCCCACAAGCCGCAACCGTGTACGCAGTGGGTCGCAGGTCCCAGTGGCGATTTCTGCAGCACTTCCCGGATAAAACGTTTTATTTCGTCAAGGCTGATGGTACACTCATGGAGCGGATCAAAAGCTCCCTCCAGCATCTCCCTTGATATTTTTCCGGTACCACCACAGCCGGATGTGATAATCACCTCTTTTGGCTCTGATCCCTCTTCCACGTCAGCATGCACAGAGATTCGACCCTCCGGACAAACTAAGACTTCCCGAACTTGACCAGGCTCAGTCACATAGCCCTGACCAAAAAGAAAGCCGGCACCAAACTCCTCCAGATCGGTTGCAAGTACCATGGAAGCCCCGATTTCCTTATCGTTAAGGGCAACTTTATAGGGTACTTCTATGGCCAGGGTTTCTTCCCGTTCTTCCCGACCGGATGAACTAATGACCACTGTTTTTTCTACCAGTGTAATTTTATTTTTCATATGCTCAAAAATTAAAGGCTGCCTTGAGGCATCCCCCCTTCCCTGAAAAGCCATGCTTCTGCCATGGCACCCTTTTTGATCATTGCGCAGCCCTCGGGTATCTCTATCAACGCATCGGCTGCAGCCATGGCTTCAAACCGACTCATACCGCTTAAAGGAACAGCAAAAAGAGAAGCATTTCCATATCTCATTCTGCTGTAAAGCAATTGAGTCCAGTTCTTTTGTCCGGTAAGCTCTTCTGCCACTAAGACCTTTCTTTTGTGAGGCAGAGAATTTGCAAAACCCATTAATCGCCGAACTCCCGGCAAGGCCAGTAAAAGCAAGGCAACATGATTTGATGGCGGGCCACCCGGCAGATTAAACACAACCGTGTCATCAATCCGTCCCATACAGGCGCCTTTTCCAGGCCCTATACGGACACGATGAAAAACCTTCTCCATACCGATCTGCTCCATGGCCCGCATGGTGAGATCTTTATCACCATCAAGGACACCGCCACAGGTAATCAGGACATCAACCTGCCGGACAAGATGCGTGAATTGTTCCTGCAACTGATCCAGGTTGTCACGCAGAAGAACAGTAGAAGCTGTTATCCCCAGCGCCTGCAACTCAGCCGCTGCTGTCACCATATTACTGGCAGCAACTTTCCCTGGCGTAACAGGTTCACCAGGCCATACCAACTCGCTGCCCGTTGCCGCAACAGCAACCCTTGGTAATGGGTGGCAGACAACATCATTCAACCCGGCGGCGGCCAGCAAACCAAGATGGGCTGGACGAAGTAAATCTCCCTTTCGCAGCACTATCTGACCCTGCACGATATCACTTCCCTTGTGCAGAATATTGCGTCCTGCCTGAGCATCTGCAATGATCGT
>JAOZQU010000230.1 GCA_029932055.1 Desulfocapsa sp. | reverse complement strand
ATGCAAAGAAATAGATAACGAAGAACTGGAACAGAAATTTATGGCAGAAATTAAAGATATCCTCAACTAATGACAGGAATATCAATTAAAAGATCTGAGTTAAAAATTGAAAGATAAAGACAAACCTACCAACCTGATGAGTTTCAGCGCATCAAAAATTCTTATTTTAAAAGACAGTATTTCAGGAGTAAAGTATCTAAAAACAATTTCGTAAAAAAACACACCCTGTTCCGTCATTCCTGCCTTGTGCGGGAATGACGAAGCAAGGGTACTTACAGAAACTGTCGGCATCTACTCTTTTCCTTTGTCAGGAAAACACAATTTGACGGGTTCTGATCACATCTTCATTAGCCTCAAGTTCGGCAACAATTTTTTCATCAATGGAAGAGTCAAGATCAATAATATTGTAACCCACCTTGCCATTGGACTCATTTTTAAAACTGCCGATATTAACGCCGTTGCTACCCAGGACATTTGTAACAAAACCAATTATCCCAGGCACATCTTTATTGATAATAATAAGACGGGTATGAACAGTCGAAGCCGGAATAGACTCAATATTGGGAAAATTGACGCTATGGGTAATATTGCCATAGCGTAGATACGCTGACAGCTCCCCCACAGCCATGCGAGAACAATTCCCTTCAGACTCTGCAGTTGATGCACCAAGATGAGGGGTTGTCAGAATTTTGGGATGTCCTATAACACCGGGTGTTGGAAAATCAGAGATAAAGGCTTCAAGCTGTCCGGAATCCAAAGCAGCAAGCACGGCTTCTTCCTCAACAATCGGACCCCTGGCGTAATTCACCAGGATTGCGCCAGATTTCATTTTTGATATAAAATCAGCATTGACCATACCCTTTGTCTTTTCGTTCACCGGTAAATGCAGGCTGACAATATCGGCATGAGCCAGAGTATCACGCATGGCACGGGTCACAGTTACTTCAGGCAAAAGATTGTGAATATTGTCCAGACTGGGAAAAGGATCAAAACCATACACTGTCATAAAACGCTGGATACCACCATTGGCTAGCCTCACGCCAATCTGACCAAGCCCAATAACACCCAGAGTTTTACCGGCAATCTCCACACCACGAAAGGCAGCCTTGCGACTCTCCACCTCGCCGTTTACCTGATCCGGAGGGACATCTGCAAGGGACTTACAAAAGGCAATTCCCTGATAGATGTTGCGCAGCCAGATCCCGATCATGGGGAAAACCAAATCAACAACAGCATTGGCATTAGCACCCGGGGTATTAAAAATACAGATTCCCTGTTCGGTTGCCTTGTCCACAGTAATATTATTTACTCCGGCACCAGCTCTTGCAAGGGCAAGTAATTCAGGATAATCACCCACATCCACCTGTGAACTGCGAACAACAATTCCATGGGGATTTTCATCCCCGGGATCAACTGAAAACTCTTCACCTAAAAGCCCTATCCCTTCAGGAGAAATGGCGTTAATGGTTTTAATACGAAATGATGTCATTTTTTCCTCTCTTTAATCGTAAATTTGCTACTATTATAGCAATATAATATTGAACAACCGAATCTTGTTTTTGTACCCCATTCCGTATACCAACACAATTTTTTTATTGAGCAGTTTTTAAAGAGGAAGCAGGGCAACCTTCTGTAATCGCATGAGGCTTTTGTCTCTCTGCCGCAAAAATGCCATACATGCCGGTTCACCTGTTACAAATCCCAGTTCTGCCAGACAATCAGCAGAAAAGTGATAAAAGACAGTTTGTTTAAAAAATCTGTTCCTCTCTTTTTTAGAATAAAGCCCGGCAAGATCCATGGGTAAGTCCCGGTAGAGCCTGTCCCTTAGCTCACGTCCATTTTCAGCATCCACTTCCAAACAGGCAGGAAGGTTTCGTTGTCCACAAGAGAGCCAATCATACACAAGCAGTTCCCGAATGACTGACATGTCTTCCTGATTGCTAAATGCCTTCATCAAAAGAGTACACAGCAATTCCTGGGTGGCAGCCAACTGGAAAAGTCGGTGCTCATGGGAAAGCGCCAGCAGTGTCATAAAAACAGAGATTACATTTTCATTATTTCTACGCAGGTAATTCCACAGGGACGGAAAATAACGATTATTATAAAACTTTTCCACACATTCGGAAAACCAGTACAAATTTTGCAAGCTCTCTGGATCCAGCCAGTTATTCGCCAGTACTGAATATGGAGGCCGATTACAGAATCGATAATTATTTTGAGCAGCATCACGGCTGATGGCGGTATCAGGAAGCAATTTCAGTAATCCCATCTGAATATAATGAGGCCCCATTGCAAAAACATCATTAAATGATTTCAGGTAACTTGTTTCTGTCTCATGGGGAAGCCCCAAAATCAAATCTGCATGGAGGTGTATGTTATTCAACGATGCAAGCCGCGATAGGGTAACACGTGCGACATCCGGGTCAATCCTGCGTTTAATGGCGGCAAGAGTCGGTTCATGGGTGGACTGAATACCTATTTCAAATTGAAATCGACCCGGAGGAACAGTGGCCAGAAAAGCAAACATCTCCTCGCTTATACGATCCGGAGCAATCTCGAAATGAAAAAGTGTGTCAGATTCATACTCGAGCACGAGTTTCCATAGAGCTAACGCCCGACCAGGAAGGTCATTAAATGTTCGATCCACAAAACGAAGCACCTTGGTCTCATGGGACATGATCTGATCAAGCTCCCTTCGCACCTGCACCAAATCTTTATGAACAATCCCACTTTCCGCAGAAGAGAGACAATAGGTACAGGAAAATGGACACCCCCGGGAACTTTCATAATAAATGTTCCGGTTTTTCAGATGCGTTTCAAAATCATCTTCTCGATAAGGAGAAACAAACCGAACATTTTTCACATAAAAAAACGATCTGCCATAATGGGGATGCAAACTCTTTGCCTGCAGGTCACTATAAAAGCTTTCCTCCACTGCCTCAACAGCCCCACTAACAACAGTACAAGCATGTTCTCCCACATTATGTCCGACGATTTCGGCCTGAGGCCCACCCACCACCAGCAGACAGGAAGGCAGCAGAGCACTTAGATCAACAATCAGCTCTTCCACTTTATCCGAGTTCCAAACCGACGCGGAAAAAAATATAGCATCCGGTGTATTCCTGCTGAGCCGTAACAAAACCTCGTAGTATGGGTCACGAACAGTCAGTTGCAAAATTTCATTGCTTACCTCTGGACAATTGGATTCCAACTCGTTTCGGACATGAAACAAAGCAAGGGACGAATGGGTAAAACGTCCGTTTATCGCAACTAGCTTAATATGCATAAATAAGAGTCAATTTTTCAGTGGGGGAAAAGGAATGATATGCTACAATGATGGTAACTCTACCACATTCATGCTTAAGGAGAAAGATGTGAACACCGTTTTAACATTTCGATTTTCTCTTCTGTCAACAACCTTCTGGGGAATACTGCTTTTACTCTGTCTTTACAGCGGCCTGAGTCTTGCCGGCACCCCCACCTATCATCTTGATATCAGCTTTCAACCTGATCAGCACTCACTGCAGGCAAAAGCCACTGTCTCTTTTCCTCCAGGAAAAGAATGGCTGTTATATACCGGTGGGCTGAATATCCAGGAAATAACTCTTCAAGAAGAAGGAAAGAATCCTTTCCCCATGCCTCTGCCACAAAATGACACAATTCACATGTATGGCAGCAGAAACAGTCAACAGGTCACAATCAGCTACACTCTGACAGTCCCACCGGGTGCAGGTGACAACCTGATCAGTACAGATGGCATTGTTCTCACAGGCGGCTGGCATCCTTTACCGCAACAGAACATGATCTTTTCCCTGAATGCCAGCCTGCCGCCAGGATTTACAGGAATTTCAGAATCTGACAACCTGCCGCAACAGTCAAAAAATGGCATGATGACCACTGCTTTTTCTCAGGAAGTGCGATCAATTCACTTTGCCGCAGGCCCGTATCAGGTTAACAAAGAAAGTGTTCGGGATGGACTGACCCTCTCAACCTGGTTTTTCGAAGAAGACCAGCAATTAAGCCGGGAATATCTTGATGCAGCAAAGGCGTATATACTCAGATACGAGAAAGAGATAGGTGCCTTTCCATACAATCACTATGCAATTGTCTCCAATCGTTTACCAAGCGGATTCGGCATGCCCACTTTCACCCTTCTGGGACAAATGGTACTCAGATTGCCGTTCATTAAAGAGACATCACTGGGCCATGAAATTCTTCATTCCTGGTTTGGCAACGCCATTGAAGTCGCAGACAACTCTGGAAACTGGTGCGAAGGCCTGACAAGTTACCTTGCTGATTACAGCTACGCAGCAGACAGAGGCGAGGGAGCTGCGCACCGCAAAGCCGGTCTTATCAATTACCAGAATTATGTCAATTCAAGCACAGCGCTTCCCTTGCAAAACTTCCGTTCTGCCAGCCACAACCAGCCCATGGCCAAGGCAATACGCGCTGTTGGTTACAATCGTGCAGCCATGTTGTTTCACCAGCTTCGGGGTCTCTTAGGGCCTGAAGATTTCGTTCAGGGCCTCCGTCTTTTTGCTTCAACCTGGAAAGGTCGTGCTGCAACATGGATGGATATTCAGACCATATTTGAAACTGTATCGAAAAAAAACTTGAAACCTTTTTTTATCCAGCAGCTTTCACGAAAAGACACTCCGTCACTTGCAATAAGCAATGTCCGCACAGAGAACAAACAGGATAACACCATCCTTCATATCCACCTTTTACAGAAGACCGAACAACCTTATACACTCAGTGTCCCGATTAGAGTTACAACTTTAGCAGGTGAGCAGGATTTTATTCGGGAAATCACGGAAAAAGAAACCGATATCACTATTACCCTTTCCCAGCTCCCCCTTTCCATCACCATTGATCCAAATTATGACATATTCAGAGCACTAACATCTTCAGAACATCCTCCTGTCTGGTCCGGTTTCTTAGGGGCTGAGAACAAATTGCTTATACTGGGAGCAGGACAATCATCTTCATCCCTTGAACCATTTATCCACTGGGCCAAACAACAAAACTGGACAGTCGTGGATGACAAATCAGTCAGTAACCAGCAACTTTCAGAGAATTCCATCATTTTTCTTGGTGCAGACAGCGCTGCCTTTCGCTCCCTGTTTGGCAAATCACCTGTGTCTGCAGAAGGTTTTCATGTAAACGTAAATACCAATCCACTCAATAATAAAAAAGTGGCTGCACTCCTTTCAAGCAACAGTGCAGAAGAGACAAAAGCCGCCTTATATAAACTGAAACATTACGGCAAATATTCTTCACTCTCCTTCAAAAAGGGACGAATCCAGAAGAAAAAAATCAACCCAAGTGACACCGGCATTGAATGCCAACTCGAAAACCTGCCTAATGGCGGAATGACTTCGGCTATAAACAACTTTGAACAGATCATCACAAAACTTGCCGAAAATCGTGTTATTTACCTTGGTGAAACCCACGATTCCATGGCTGATCATCTCCTGCAACTGCGAATCATCCAGAGTCTACAAAAACAGGGCCTGGATCTCGCCATTGCCATGGAAATGTTCCCTGTAAGCAGCCAACGGGCCCTTGACAATTATCTTATTAAACAAAAGAAGA
>JAOZQU010000229.1 GCA_029932055.1 Desulfocapsa sp. | reverse complement strand
ATAGTCATAACACCGCCATAGTGCTTGACAAAAACCTGCTGTAGACGAAAAAAATAGCTCCCCCATCCTGCCAGCAAAATTACCAACGCAACACTGATACCAACCTTCCAGTTCTGTGCCTTTAGGCCAATGGTGTAAAGCGCGGCTCCAACTAGAGCGAATATTGCAAACCAGTATAAATAAGTAATCACGGTTAAATTCTCCTATTCTAAAAAATGATGTTTAAATCTGACACAGATTCTAACCATTTTTTTAATTGTGGCCACTTTTCTCTACGACTTCAACATATCCTTGTGTTCGTCAGACAAAAGCAAGAGCGCATCCAGTATGTTTTGACAGACAAAAAAATCAAAAGCATATGATTGACGCCATTCGTAGCATCATGAAAGAATTGCAAAAGAAGAACCAAAAGTGTGATGAATAACTTTCCCCGTCCTTTGACAAAACGATCTGCCGTCAGATTTTTGAAAGAGAACTGGATATACATTGGTGTTGCGACTATTTCTTCTCAGACAGCCTACTTCAGAAATTTTACTTGGAGAAAGGGGTGAGATGGGAGAGTGATATTCTCACAGAGACTCAAAGAAAAACATCTCTGAACTCTGTGAGAATTCTTTTGGGAGTTTGCAACGGCCCGTTGCCGTGCCGTCACGATGATTCTAGTTTGTTTTGCTCCAGTTAATCCATGAAGAATCATGAACTTTAACTTTATCAAAACCAAGCCAGCGTAGAATTGGATAGACGCCACCGGCAAACTGGCCAGTGTTACAACTCGTGATAATGGTTTTATCTGGTGTAATACCGTATTGCTCAAGCATCCAGATCAGCTCTTCCGGCTTTTTCAACGCACCGTTGTCCATGTAGAAAGCTGAAATGGGCAGGTTGATAGAGCCAGGTATTTTACCAGGACGATCAGCCAATTTATGTTTGACGATTCCTTTAGCCTGATGGATGACTCTGGTATCTACAATAACACTGTTTTTGTCATTAAGGCTTTTTGCTACGAGCTTATTGTCGGCAAAAATAGCATTGTTGATCTTTCCCTTAAAAACGGTTTCTTTCACATCAGGCTCTTTGTCCGTTACGTGATAGCCCGCTTCATGCCATCCTTCCATGCCGCCGACAAGGTAGGAAACATTTTTAGCTCCGGCATATTCAAGCATCCAGCAGAGATATCCTGCATTTCTGCCGTCCATATCATAGACAATGATATGGTCATCGACCAGTAAACCGTATTCCTCCCCGAACACCTCCGTCAGTTCGTCGTGGCTGATGATGTGCAGCGGTTGTTTGTCATCGCCTGCCGATCGGAGATCTGAGTTGAGCGGGTTAAGGCTCAGAGCACCTTCAATATGACCCTTTTTATAGAGTGATACCTGCCGCGCATCAAGAATCTTAACCCCTTTCTTGCCGAGATTATGGTGCAGCCACTCTGCATCGACAATTAAGTTGGCCCGCACTTTACTGGTGTCAATATCCAGGTCTTTCACTTTTTTACGAGCTTTCGGTACTTTATTGTCCGGCACAACAACTGGCGCATTGGCCTTGATCTCGTAATCGAGGAGATCATCGTTGCTGAGGAACATGTCGCGGTTGCCATGGCAGTTGTTGCAGGATGCAGTCTGCCAGGTTTTACGTTGGATATTGTGGGGAGAGGTTCTCTTCCAGGTAGGAACTTTGTCAAAATTGGTAAATCCGTCTTTGATGTAGTAATCAAAAACTTCAAGATCCGTTGGCTCATGGCGGACAAGAATGTATTTGGCATCATTGTTCGGCTCTTCTTTGTCATATTTGAGGCCAATTTTTATGTCTTCAACTTCCTTCTGGTTCTGGAAGTAACGCAGACCTTCGCTGTCAGTACCGGTATGGCAGCTGTAGCAGTTGACATAGGTCTGAGAATGACAAACCTGGCATTGAACCTTGCCAACGTGTAATTTGTGTTCTTTAACATCACCTTTTTTAAGATCCTGGTGACAATCTTCGCAGTTGACCATTTCCTTGAGGTGGTAGCGTCCCTTAAGACCCTCCGGAGCAGCTGCATGCATTTCTTGTGCGTCATGGCAGGCAACACAATCCATATCATGTTTTGCAATATGAACATCCCCCTGGCCGCGCATGCCGTAGTATTCATTACCGATCCTGCTGCCGTGACAGGCAGTGCACTGGGTTAGTGGATCTGAACGTTTCTTGAAGTTATGTCCATCAATAAAACCCTTTTTGGCAAATTTCGGCCGACTTACATGACAGCCGCCGCAGCTTGTATGGCAGGAAAAACAGTGGCCAACGCGGCCTTTGTCAACTTCGTGCCATGTGTCCTTGCTGGATCTGGTTTTCAGGATGGTGGAAAATGTTGACAGGGTTGCATGTAGAGAATTCTTTGCCGTTGCAACAATGTCTTCATGGCATTCACCACACGCACCTTCCGGGTTGTTGATTGAGGGGTGGGCGTCAAAATCTTTATGAGCGCCTGCCTTTGTTTTGTCAACAGGGTTCCCTTTGTGACAGGTCTCGCATCCTATCTGGCCATGATCTGTATCAAGAAAGTCTTTTGAAACAAGTACTTTTTCTGTTGCCCCCAACGGAGGCACTTTTCCGCCTCAGCCTGCGCCTGAGGTCATGGATGACTTTTTCCCTCTAACTTTTGTCAGGTTAGCCTTCAGCATATCTTGGTCTGTGTGACACTGGACACAACTGGATGTGCTTGCATTGGCCAAGTTACAGGCCATGGGGCTAATACCAGCCGCCATGATGGTTATGCATGCTCCTTGCAAGCATCGCGATTGCCATTTCTTCATAATTCCTCCTGATGTTATCATTTGGCTAGGAAGCTGTTAAAATCCTACCCTCCCTTTGTACAACAAGAATGAGATATAGCACAACGTGGTATGCTCCTGTCAAGGAGAAATTTGGGAAACGATTATTTAAGTATTATACTATATACTTAGAGTACGGCTTTTCATTGACTTTATGCTGGTGTTTTCCAAACGGTTTCTAATCGTGAATGCGAATGTTCATCAATTCTTAACCCTATACACCTATAGGGCATAACTGTATATGTTAGCAATAGTCATTAGCGATTGATTATTTGTGTCGCATTCTTAATGAACTCCTAATGAATTATTTTAAGCACAAATTATTTTTACACGCCCAATCGCACCACCCGATAACTACACTCGGGCTTGTCCGGGATGGTTTCCGGGAATTATCTGCTTTTTGAAATACTATGCCTTACCAGCAACTCGGTGAGTTGTTACATTTTTTCTTTGATTGCATTATTAAAAAAATTTATTTAAGAAGATGACTGTGCTGAGCACACAGTATTAAGGGGACCCTTAAATGCATTCTCAGGTAGCTGTCACAACAAGTATTATCTTTAACAGAAGAAAATCCAGATCTCGAAAAATCATAAGATGAAAATTATTATTGCAGAAAAACCGTCTGTTGCACGCGATATTGCAAAAGTCCTTAAGATTAGTACCTCAAAAAAAGGGTATATTGAAGGACGTGGCTGTGCAGTCACCTGGGCTTTCGGACATCTGGTGACACTTCTGGAGCCAGGTGAATATAATCCGGCACTCAAACGCTGGTCGCTGCAGAATCTTCCATTTGTACCTAACGAATTCAAACTCAAACTGATTACTAACCGTGGAGTTGCCGAGCAGTTTCAAATTATCAAAATGCTGTTTGAAAAGGCTGAAGAAATTGTATGTGCAACTGATGCCGGACGGGAAGGTGAACTTATTTTCCGTTACATTCTGGCACTGTGCAGCTGTGAAGACAAACCGATCCGCCGTCTCTGGCTCAATTCGCTGACACCCGATGCAATACAGACAGCATTTAAAAATTTAAAGGACGGCCACGACTACGATCCACTCTACGCCGCTGCCAGATGTCGCAGTGAATCCGATTGGATTGTCGGCCTCAATGCCACCCGCTATTATACCGTCCGCCATGGTCGTATTGGTGGTGGAAGTGATCGTGTTCTCTGGACAATCGGCCGCGTCCAGACACCGGTTCTGGCAATGATTGTAGCACGTGACGACACTATTCTTCAGTTTCGGCCACAGCCGTTCTGGGAGCTCACCACACGCTACCGGGAAGTGACCTTCAAATACAACGGTAAACGCTTTCAAAACTTAGAGAAGGCAGAACCACTCCTTCAAAAAATAACAGAACAATCTTTCACGGTCACAGCCATTGCTGCCAAAAAGAAAAAAGAACAGCCTCCGCAGCTCTTTGATCTGACCACACTGCAGCGAGAACTCAACAAAATGCATGGGATCTCTGCAGCCGACACCCTTACCGCCACGCAGAGTCTCTACGAAGCCAAGCTCATCACCTATCCGCGAACCGATTCACGCTATCTCAGTGAAGATATGAAACCGCGGATTCCAAAAATTCTGGGCCAACTCAAAGCCCTTCGTCCTGAACAGATCACGCCACTTGATCTTACAAAACTTCCCTTCACCAAAAGAATCATTAACGACAAAAAAGTGACCGACCACCACGCTATCATCCCTACAGGTATGACACCGCGCAGATTCGGAGCAAATGAACAACTAGTATATGACGCAATTACAACACAGTTCATTGCTGCCTTTTATCCGGTTTGCCTCAAAAATATCACTACGGTCGATGGCGTCAGCAATCAAATACAATTTCAGGCTAAAGGAACACAGATTGTTGATCCCGGCTGGACTGTTCTCTTCCCAAAAAAGAAAAAAGCCACTGCAGATGGACAAACTCTGCCTGCATTTAAAAAAGGAGAAACCGGGCCGCACGAGCCCTTCCTGCGTGAAGGAAAAACCATGCCCCCCAAACATTTCACTGAAAATTCACTACTTGGTGCAATGGAAGCAGCTGGAAAGTTTGTCGAGGATGATGCTCTGCGTGAAGCGTTGAAAGAACGCGGTATTGGGACGCCTGCAACGCGTGCTGCCATCATCGAAACCCTGCTTCGCCGCAACTATATCCGACGTGAGAAAAAACAGCTTCGCTGTACGGATATGGGTCGCTGTCTGGTTGCACTAATCAGGGATCCATTACTCAAATCACCAGAAATGACAGGCGAATGGGAGGAAAAACTCAAGCAGATTGAGCGTACGGAACTAAATCCGGATGATTTTATGAAAGGGATCGAAAACTACATTCGCAACATGATTCAAGACAATAACACCAGGCAGCTTGACACCTCACGATGGGGTAACTGTCCACTCTGTGGCAAAGAAGTCATCAAGGGAAAAAGAGCCTACGGCTGTTCTGGTTGGAAAGATGGCTGTCCATTTGTACTTGAACCAAACTGCAAGGGGAAAATGCTTACCGGTAAACAGATTCAAATTCTACTGCAGCAGCGTATCCTGCCGCATCCGATTCGAATTGATGATGAACCTCGTATGCTCATTCTCTCCACTCAAGGTATGCCCTTGGATCTGCGTCTTCCCTCTGCTGATCGACAGAAACATGTTACAAAAACAGATCGTCATTAACCAGCAATGATGATGGATTTGACCTTTTTACAAACTTGTCAACTTTGATGAACTCGTAAAAACGTATATTCTTCGCTATATCGTCATTCCCGCGTAGGCGGGAATCTAGTTATTTCAACACGTTCTGGATTCCCGCCTACGCGGGAATGACGG
>JAOZQU010000228.1 GCA_029932055.1 Desulfocapsa sp. | reverse complement strand
CTATTCAGTGTAATTTTGCAGACACTGGATTTTATATTTTTTTGGACTTCGCGCCCTTCGGGCGGGTTTTTTCGACAGGATAAACAGGATTAACAAGATTTTTTTATCCTGATAATCATGTCAATCCTGTCAAAAATGAAAATTCCTATACTATTAAGTTAATGACATTGGGTGTCAAGGTGCTATCTACGGGGCCATAGATATTTACTATGTATCCTTTTTCTCATCAACCATCCTGTCTTTGTAAAACTCGACTGTTTCTGTTGGTTGATCCTGCAGCCGTTCACCATCCTGTAAAGAGAGCAAAGCCAGCATATTTTGTTTAGCAGGTGCGTAGTCGGGATCTAATTCCAGAGCCCTCTCATAAGCGGCCAATGCCTCGTCTTTCTTCCCTAGATAAGCGTAACATAAGCCGATGTTTCCATGAGACTGAGGATGATTTGGATTTTGCCCCAACACCTTCTCAAAGCCAAGGATAGCTTTTGTATATTTTTTGTCTTTCATATTCAAAAATGCCTTGTCAAACACATCCATACTTTCAAGGTATTGCTCCAGGGATAAGCCATCTGTCTCACTGGCAGTAATTGCTTCCTGACTATGCAGCAGTTCAAGCGCAGAAGCTACAAATTGCTCTTTTGGGTCACCGAATTCGACTACTTTTTGATATGACCTTATTGTGTTACCGACATCGAGCATTTTTTGATAGGAAGTGCCTCTGTTAAACCACGCCTCAACAAAATAAGGAAAAATTTCAATAGCTTTATCAAAATAAATAATCGACTCCTCATGGTTGCCCTTCATGGCCTGTACCGTCCCCATTCCATACTGTACCATATGAAGATCTGGATGCTTTTCCAGTAGTTCTGTAAGCAGCTCTTCTCCTTTTGCCAGGTTTCCATTTTCTACAAATTCCAATGCCTTATCCACAGCCTCATCAACTTCAGGATCAATTATTGCGGTAAAACCCCGAGATTTTGATTTCTTCATCTTTTCAACAGCGTATTTTTTCGACTGGGCGTAATGGGAACATCCACCACAATCTTCTCCTCGTATTTCTGCACAACAACGGGGACAAACAAAACTATCTTCCCTGATTTTACATTTTCGTTTTCCTTTAACCTTTTCACAAACCGTACATTTATTTTTCTTCATTTTGTATTCCTACAATTTCATTAATTGATCGTATTACTGCAACGACTCTTCCACCCACTCCATAAGACAAGTAAACGAAAAACTCCCAGCCCAGCCAAACAAAGCATGCCTGGTTAATTTTTCTCTACTCAGCATGGGTGATGGTAAACCGCACAGAAACCGGCTCATCTGCCTGCTTGAGCCAAGTGATTGCGGATATTCCGCGCGAAGCTCTTTTATCTGCTCCGTCACTTTCTTATCAGGTTGAGGGAGAGTGGTTATTTCTCTCTGTATGGCAGTATTGTCACCATGGAGGCAACTCTGACAATGACCGCAATCCGCATCCAAATCTTCACCAAAATAGTTAAGCAGCATACGTGTCTTGCAACCCTTGTGATTGACAAGATCCACTACCAGCTGTAAGCGTTGCAAATCATTTTGCTCACGCTGCTGGAAACGGCCGGCCAGTTTTTCTTTTAAGCTGTTAACATCCAGCTGATCTGTATGGGTTTTACAAAATCCAAGACGGGCTCCGGTCACCTGCAAGAGGAGATCACCGGACTGTTCGAGATAATCAAGAGCTGTAATGATCCGTTTTCTTGGACTCCTGGTTTTCAAGGCAGCTTCCTGAAGATCAATTGTGTACCAGATTTTTGACTTGACCGCACAACTGAAGAGATCGCGTAAAAAGGCCTGTCGCTCAGTATCAAATCTGGCAAAAATTTCCGTGGAAGGTCTCAATGGCTTAAATTTGTAACTGGCATAAAATGCACCGGTGGATTGTATCACTCCTTCAAGTTCAAGGTAGGTGAGCAGCGTTTTTACCACCAGGGGACGCATGTCAAACAGGTTGGCCAGCTCATAGAGTGCGCAGTCAAAAGTCTTGTCCTGCTTAAGGACAAAATCTATCAACTCATGCACCCTCTTCTCTTCCGGGGTATCACCGTAGACAAAATTTTCAAGAATGAGCAAATCATCTGCGCCACCGAACGTGGTGCATGAAGAAGGTTTTCCGTCTCGACCGGCCCGACCGATTTCCTGGGAATAATTTTCCAGACTTTTTGGCAGGTTATAATGAAAAACCGCCCTGATATTACTTTTGTCAATTCCCATGCCAAAGGCAATGGTGGCCACGACAATCGCTACGTCCGAAGCCATAAACCAGTCCTGCACCTCCTGACGCAGCTCATGTTTCAACCCGGCATGATAGGGTCTGGCAGGATATCCTGCTCCAGCAAGCATTTTTGCCACATCTTCTGCAGTCTGCTGCCGGGTAACATAGACAATGGTGGGGCCATCCCCTGCACTTTTTTCAAGCTGTTGTAACAGGGCCTGATCAGGATTCTTTGTTGGTTGAAAGAGAAGTATAAGATTTGGCCGGTAAAACCCTGTTTGAATACAATCCTGTTCAGCAATAGAAAAACTCCGTTGGATATCCGCCGAAACTTTTGGTGTTGCCGTGGCAGTCAGAGCCAGCACTGCCGGCACCTTAAATGTGCGTGCAAGATCAGCCAATTTCAGATAATCAGGCCGAAAATTATGCCCCCACTCGGAAATACAGTGAGCCTCATCAATCACCATCAGGGAGAGCGTTAAACCGGAAACCAGGCCGACAAAACGTTCATTGGCAAAACGTTCCGGTGCCACATAGAGCAGCTTCAACTCGTTGCGATTCAACTGTTCATAAACTTTTTTCGTTTCGTTGAAATCAAGGGACGAATCCAGTCGCGCAGCAGCAATCCCTTTGGAGACAAGAAAATCCACCTGATCTTTCATCAGGGCCATGAGCGGTGAGACAACCAAAGTCAGCCCCGAAAGATGTAGAGCCGGCAACTGGTAACAGAGACTTTTTCCCTGGCCGGTAGGGAAAACCGCCAGGGCAGATCGCCCGGCAAGTACTGCCCTGATAATTTCCTCCTGACCCGGCAGAAAGGAATCAAAGCCAAATATCTGCTGCAGGGTACTCATTGTTTTTTCCTGATCAGTCATGATGCTCCCGTAACAACTGTAACAATTCATTGGATGACATGCGGCCACTCATGTCGCTGCCTTCAAGCAGGCTGTCGGCAAGATCCCGTTTTTTGTGGTGAAGTTCAACAATCTGCTCTTCAATGGTACCTTCCATCACCAGGCGGTACACGGTTACCGGTCGAGTCTGACCAATGCGGTGGGCACGATCTGAGGCCTGATCCTCCACTGCCGGATTCCACCAGGGATCCATATGGATTACATAATCGGCAGCCGTCAGGTTGAGTCCGGAACCGCCCGCCTTGAGGCTGATTAAAAAAAGATCCCCTTTTCCTGCCTGAAAAGCCGCGATTCGCTTTTGCCGTTGTTTGGCTGTGGTTTTGCCATCAAGGTACTGATAGCTGATATGCTGTTTATCAAGATAATCACGGATCAGAGCCAGGTGACCAACAAACTGGCTGAAGATCAGAGCCTTGTGTTTATTTGCAATAAGCTCGGTCACGGTATCACCAAAAACCTTGAGCTTGGAGCTGGCAATTTTTGTTTTTTTGTTCTTATTTTTGTTCTCTCCATCCCCATCAAGAATAAGAGCCGGATTGCAGCAAAGCCTGCGAAGACGCATGATCTGAGCCAGAATCTGCAGGTGTCCCGGCCCGGCATCTTCACGTTCAAAGAGATCCAGGGCCTGGCGTCTCTGTGCCTCGTACAGGGCTTGTTCTTCCGCACTCATGGTTACCCGAAGGGTTACTTCGGTACGGGGAGGCAGCTCAGTTAAAACATCACTTTTCAAACGTCGAAGAATAAATGGCCTGATCAAACGCCGCAACCTGTCCCGGCTTCCCTTATCATCCCGTTCTTCTATGGCACTGCTGAACCGATCAGCAAACTGTTTATATCCGCCCAGCAGGCCGGGGGTGAGAAAGTTAAACAGGGTCCATAGTTCGCCAAGATGATTTTCAATGGGAGTGCCGGTGGTGATCAAACGAAAACCAGCCTTCAGGCCCATGGCTGCCCGGGATCTTTTGGTTTGCCTGTTTTTAATGGCCTGGGCTTCGTCAAGCACCACTGCCTGCCATGTGGTTTGCTGTAATTTTTCCGCTTCTTTCTGCAGTAATCCATAACTGCAGAGCAAGAGATCAAAGGCTTGCAGATTGTCAAGAATACCCTGTCGGTCGCCTGCTCCAAACAAAATGACATTTAGAGTCGGGGCAAAACGACGAGCCTCCTCCTGCCAGTTTGCCACAACAGACAGTGGGGCAACCACAAGTATCGGCCCTTTGGGAGCAAGATTTAACAAGACAGCAAGTGCCTGTACTGTTTTACCAAGACCCATATCATCGGCCAAGCAGGCTCCCACTCCCAGGTGAGCTAAACGGGAAAGCCAGTGAAAACCCTCTTCCTGATACGACCGTAAATCCGCCTGCAGGGTAGTGGGAAGTTTGGCATCCATTACTGTTGCCATATTTTTCAGATGCTTTTTCCAGGCAGCATCTCCCTGACAGCTTCCAGCCTGCTCCAGCAGATCATTAAGGGCAAGGCTTGCCAGGGGATTAAAGCGGACGCCCTTGCCGGATTTGGTGGAATAGACGGAGAGATCCTGCAGCCGTTTCTGAAATGCCTGGGTTAAGGCGAGAAAAGAACCATCATCAAGACGGACAAAACGCCCCTCGCGGTTTTGCAATGCCGCGAGCAATTGCTGCAAATCCAAAATAAGTTTATCATCAGCCTGTATTGTACCTGTGGCCTTGAACCAGTCATTCTCTTTTTTTATCTGCAGAGAAAGCTTGTCAAATCCGACTTCGGAGCGTAGCTGATAACTTTTCCCTTTGGGCCACTCAAGGATTATGTCATCGGCCTGATTGAGTTCATGTAACATTTCCAGACAATCAGCAGGATCAGTGAGTTCCCACTGGCCGGTACCATCTTCAAACCGGCTCATGGTCGGGCTGTTCTCCACCAGCTGCAGGGCTGCCTGTTGTTCGGCTTTCAGATCACGGACAGCTCGTAACTTTTTGCCTTCGATTTCAGCAAGAACCGACTTCCCTCCCTGACCGGGATGAAAACAGGGGCCTGCGTCAGTAAAAGGTCTGGTCAATATTTCCAACCGCAGTCCTTTGCCAACCGGCAGCAGTTGCACATGGGGAGTGGCGTCTGCCTGTACTCTTTCAGCTTCCGTGCCGCCACCAATATCCGATTGCACAGTAATCAAGGCGGAAAGCGCGTCTGCCGTCCGACGAGCAAG
Source organism: Desulfocapsa sp. (assembly GCA_029932055.1). Lineage (GTDB taxonomy): Bacteria > Desulfobacterota > Desulfobulbia > Desulfobulbales > Desulfocapsaceae > Desulfocapsa. The sequence goes on along the minus strand of JAOZQU010000228.1, from coordinate 317 downwards.
CTCTTCACCCTGTGCAGGCACATCCAGACCTGTGCCAAGTGTACGGGCCAACTGGTGATGATTTTTGTTAAAATGGTAAAGAAGATAACGATTAGCAGTTTCCTGAATAACAGCAAAGGGCTGGTTGTCTTCCGGCTGTGGCTCAAGGAAAAGTGTGATCTTCCCTTTCACTTTTTGAATACGCATCTCCGGCTCTGCCCGAACAAGTTCAATCGGCATCGTGCTTTCCGGGGAAAAGAGCAGTGGATGATCAACTAATTGCGCTAAAACCTGAGCCTGATCAAAATGATAAACCGTTCGCCGGCCATAGCCCCAAC
>JAOZQU010000406.1 GCA_029932055.1 Desulfocapsa sp. | reverse complement strand
TGTACAGCTGTAATTGCAGCAGTCAGAGTAGTTTTACCATGATCAATATGACCTACGGTACCTACATTGACATGCGGTTTTGTCCTTTGAAATTTTTCTTTTGACATAGTCTTTCCTCAAAATGAATGAGCTATATTCCTCTGATTTTTCTTATAATTTCGTCGGCCCGATTTTTCTGGACAACGTCATATTTCTCAAATTGCATTGTAAAGTTTGCACGGCCCTGAGTTGCTGATCTAAGTGATGTTGAATACCCAAACATTTCAGCAAGTGGTGCATGCGCCCTTACAACCTGCAGACCATCGTTAGTTTCAACACCTACAACTTTTGCCCTCTTGGAATTGAGATCGTTCATCATATCTCCAAGATATTCATCTGGACAAGTAATCTCCAGATTCATAATCGGTTCAAGCAGCAAAGGATCAGCATCTGCTGTTACCCTGCGAATCGCCATTGCCGATGAAATACCAAATGCCATTTCAGTGGATTCATCTTCGCTATAAGAGCCGCCGATGAGCGAAACTTTAATATCTGTAACCGGGTAGCCAATAAGTGGGCCTGCATCGAGGCTGTCTCGAATTCCCTTTTCAATGGCGCCTAAAAATTCTGAAGGTATCTGATTGTCTTTGACATGACATTCAAAAACAACTCCTTCCGTCCTTTCCAGTGGTTCAACCTTTAAAACAACATGACCATACTGGCCTTTGGCTCCTGTCTGCTGGTCAAACTTCCCTTCACCCTCAGCAATAGCTGAGATGGTCTCCTTATAGGATACCTGGGGTTTGCCAACATTGGCATTTGCCTTAAATTCGTTCAGCAGTCTGTCTACAATAATTTCAAGATGAAGTTCACCCATCCCGGAAATAATTGTCTGCCCGGTATCCTCGTTTATTGCGATTTTAAACGATGGATCTTCAAGGGCAATTTTTTCAAGCGTTTCAGCAAGTTTTTTTTCGTCTGCCTTGCTCTTTGCTTCAATGGCAACGCCGATTACAGGTTCCGGAAATTCCATACTTTCCAAGATAATATAATCACCGCTGCTACAGAGGGTATCGCCTGTTGTGGAAAATTTAAGCCCGATTATAGCCCCAATATCTCCAGCCTTCAGGATATCGACTTCTTCCCTCTTGTTAGCATGAAGACGAATCAGCTTGCTAATTTTTTCTTTCTTCTTTTTGACAGGATTAAATACCTTGTCACCCACTTTTAATATGCCGGAATATACACGGACAAAAGCAAGGTTCTCGACATACGTATCGCTCATCAGCTTAAATATCAACGCTGAAAATTTTTCTTTAGCGTCTGCTTTACGGCTGATCTCCTCACCCTTTTTTCCGACACCAATCATTGGAGGTACATCCAATGGTGACGGCAAGTAGTGAATGATGCTGTCTAACAAAGGTTGTATACCTTTGTTTTTAAATGCGCTACCACATAACACTGGAACCAGGTTCAGCTCAAGTGTTGCATTTCTTAGCGCACGATAAATCTCAGTCGCAGATACAGCAGTATCTTCAAGGAAATTTTCCATGATCTCATCATCGAAGTCGGCCAACTTCTCGA
>JAOZQU010000227.1 GCA_029932055.1 Desulfocapsa sp. | reverse complement strand
TTCCAGATTTACTCCAAGGATAACACATGATCGCATGGGGTTATTGAGAAGTTACACATTTGTCAAGGATTGAATCAGGATGATGTGATACAGGTGAGGGAAGACAAAAGGCAGGCAGAAACTATTTGTGCAAATACTCTTCCTGAGGCATTCTCTCAGGTGATTGCTCATTATTAGATTTACTCTCCAACTCTTGCTCGTCCCCTTCTGAACCAAACATGTGAGAAACCAGATAGCCCGGCAAAGCCAGGGTACGATAAACCATGGAAAAAGGTTGGGTTGCCACCTCTTGAAAAACTGACTTCTTTATATCAGGATTGAACAAATCTCCTGAAACCTTTACTGTAATAGAAGGCCGTTTTTCTTTTCCGGCGAGAATATAACCAATCAGAGGGATCTTACTGATATTCTTTTTTGCCCGGGTAATCAGGTTCAGATCCATTTCAATCTTTTCCTGACGAAAATCAATCCATCCATCCCCGATCATACTGATTTCAGGTGATTCCAGATCAAGAGCATTAAAAGTTGCCACACCATCCTTAATTTTCATCCCTATAACTATTGAATCCACTGGCAACCCATCTGTACTATATGATGGCAGGTTAAAAGTAATAAGAGCCGGAATGGTATTTATCAGCGCAAGAATATTATTTAAGGTGGTGAAGTCTGTAACAATTGTATCCTCAATTTTGAACAGTGCAGAACAATCATCAAAACTCCCCCAGGCAGCCATACTCATGGTTCCGGTGTGAAATTCAGATCCCAAAATCAAAGCATCCATGAAAACATCATTCAGATCATCTCCTACCAGTGAAAAATCCTTTTCCTCAATATTTATATTGATACTGCCCGGTCCATGTTCCAATTGAATTACAATCTTATTATCGGCATATTCAAAATCAATACGATCAGCTAGGGCCTGTCGAGCAGGAGTAAGGAAAAAGCTGGAATTATGGGCCTCGAGCGTACAGGTTATTCCAGTTTTTCCTTCATCAGTGGCATCAGAGTCGAGGAAAACCTTAAAAAACTCTATAATTTCAGGAACATTATAGCCAACACCCCATGAAGTAATAAGTAATCCTTCATCATAGGCTATCTCCACATTATCATTGATCGTCGCAGATATTCTCTCACCGCTGACTGTTCCAAGAATATGATATTGATCTATAACAGTAGAATCTTTAGCTAGAAAACGATAACGATAGGGAATATCTGCAGAAAAAGAATAGGCCTCCCCGCCATTTTTTGATACGACTTCCAACTGGCCTGCATCCAGCATATAGTGTTGCAGTATTGGCGAAAACTCATGAACAGCACCCAGATCCCTGAAATCCACTGACCAGCTCTTGTCCTCTTCAGTAGTGATCTCCATATCAAGCTCAGGAACCGTGATAAGCAATTTGTCTTTTCTGCCCTCAATCTCAATAGAGATTGTATCACTGGGATTCAAAAAAACACCGAAAACATCATGCTTAATATGAAGATTTTCCAGAGTAAAAAAGCCCTGTTTTGAAAGCTGATCAAAATGGCCTGAAATATTGGAGTCAAAGAATGTTCCGTAAGTCATTCTGCCACTGGTCACGGAAAAAGCATTATTCCCAAAAATAACTTCTGATGGATATATACTGACCGGAATCTGATTCAGTTTCCATTGTGAGGGCTTTTCACTTCGAACCGTCAACTGCTTATCAAATTGAATGGTAACTGGCCCATGACTCTTTTCCAAGACAAGATCTTTGACATGATACTTCAACAGCTCACACTGAAAATTAACTTTTTGTTCCGTTAATGAAAAAAAACCGGATATCTTTGACCTGATTCCTGGAGGACTGGAAAGTAGCGTGGGGGGAAGAATTCCTGAAACATCCTGGAAAGAAAAAGGAATACTGAAAGCTCCAAGTTTCAGCGGGAGATCATCCAGTTTCCAGGAAGAGGCACTGGCATCGACCGTTGACCCATCAGGTCGAATATGATAGTGAAGCAATGGTTTTGTATCTGACTCATCAAGGATCAAGTTCGACTCTTTAATCTTCACAGCGAACTCCAGCAACTGAATATCAAGGTCTCCATGCTCTTTCATGGCATCATATACCCCACTGATGTCAGCCTTATACATCTTCTCAAAACTGACACCTATTTTATCCAGTGTAATTTCAGTATTTTCAAGAATAATTCTGGCGTCTTTCACATCATATTTTTTGTGATCATATTCAACAATTCCTTTATCAATCAAAAAAGTCCCATGGTCTGTCACCTCCTCAGTATTGAGGTTGATAATCATGGTTAAATCAGTTGCCGTTTTCCCCTGTAACTGCTTAAAAGGCAGGTCAATATCATAATATTTTATCAGGTTCAAAATGTCCTGATTTGCTACAGCTCTGGTCAGAATATAGGCCGTAAGAATAATATTTGACGGGTCATTGAAATTGATATCGAGCCAGGACTTCTCACCATCCTGACCATAAAAAGTAGACTCATGCGGAGTTATCGCAAGAACCCCGTTTTTAAAAACAACATCCGTGTAAGCAGTTTTTATCGCTTCCAGGCCTTGGGCAAAGGTGTACTGGCAATCATCCACCCTGACTTCGGCATAGAAACTGTCCATAAGAACCAGAGGGTCGTCCCATGGGAAACTGCCTGTAAAGGTTTTCAGATTATAACGACTGCCGGTCAGGTAATCAGTGATCCAGCACTGAATAGTAGGATCCAGACCAAACAGATCAACAAAAGGGGTAATATTTATAATCTTCCCGGCCTCTTTCCCATGAAAGCTTATCTGCTCAGGATCTGCGATAAAATCAAGTGTAAGCGGCAAAACTCCACCAAGAGTTGCAGACAGTGAACCAGTTGCCTGCTCGTTTTTCCCGTTAATACGAATTTGACCGGACAGGTGGGAATTAAAACGCTTACTGACAGCCTTTGTTATATCGAGAAGGAACGTATCCCCGTCAATGTCTATAGCTGAACGAACGTCCAGATCCTTGCTTAAAAGAGTAAAATATGACGATTCCTGATCGAGGTGAATGGAAGCGGTCATATCTCCAATCATGATCTCACGCACGATGATGCTGGAGAAAAGTTTACTTCCCCATACGCTGCCCCGGATTATCGTATCAACCAAGCTGAAATCTTGTGGAAAACTTCCCTTCTGTCCACCACCGAGGGCAACTTTACTTATCTGCAAGTTCAGTTTGTCCTGCCAGTGGAGAGAGATATCAGAAACGACTGTCCCACCGATATCCAGGCCATCAACCTGAATGCCACGCTTAAGGAGCAATCCGATGGAAATCACTCCGACACAGACAAACAGGAGCAGACCAATCAACAGCCGGAACCAGATTTTTCTCTTTAAGATATTGAAAGATCTGGTCACAAAGGCCTCTGCTTAGTTTGAAAATTTCTCATCTGCTCTATCACTTACTCGGAAAAGAAAACCAATCGCTGCCGGAAATGGGAGGCAAAGGTTCTTTAAAATGTTTAAAAACACCGTTTTGAAGAAAATAGAGCGTCTCCTCCTGCACATACCTGGAATCCATAATGAAAGGATGACTCTCATGAACCACAAGAAAATCACTCATACCATCAACTTTAGTTTGTTCAATCGAAACCTTTCCATCATCTTTTCCAGGGAGAATGTATGAAAACCAGATATCGAAAAAAGCATAGCGATCACCGGTGATGATACCCACAGGATAATCAACCGGACCAAGCTGGTTGGGTACTGAATCATGCCCTGTATGCAACTGCTGTCCGGCTGGCCCATTCAACCACTCATAAAACCACCAGTCTTTCAAAGTATCAGTCACAGCACTGCCACGATTTGGCGGGCTGAGCATGACCACCCTTCCCAATTCTGCAGGCCTTTTTTCCCTTATGGCTTTTCGGAGCACAATTCCGCCTAAAGAATGAGTAACGAAATGGATAGCTGTAGGAGAAAATTGTCGGCATTGAGCCATGGCCTCGGGAAAATGCTCGTCAGCAATGGTCTCGATATCTTTTTTAGTAGATGGATACCCCAGGTTAACCGTATGATACCCAGCCTCAGTCAATGTTTCCTGCATGCTGTTCATTGCACGATAAGTACGTGCCAATCCATGCATCAGCACAACACACTCCCCCATGGTATTCTCTGCTGATGGCTTTTTTATGGCAATATGCGTTTTACTGCAGCCGGGAAGAAGCAGAACAACAACGATCCATAGAGCAAGGAAGCCTGAGAAAACAGACTTCTTACAATAAAGAGACAGGTATTGAAAAATAGTGTTTCCTCCAGTCTATACCCTACTGTGGATAATAGGGAAAAAATAGGTAACGTCAAGTTTTTCACACAACAAACCCCGCTTTGTCAGGGAGAATTTCAACAGACAATTGCAGAAACATATAACAGGTCACTGAACATCACGAACGACTTTTTTTGACGTCAGTCACCGAAACTTACAAGCAAAGCAGATTTCGAGCATTTGCTGTTGTCTGCTCAGCAATCTTTTTAATCGATTCTCCCCGCAACTCAGCAAGAGCAACTAAAATTTCAGGAAGATATTCCGGACTATTCCGCTGTCCATGGTGGGCAACAGGAGGAATATCAGGAGAATCAGTTTCAAGAACCAGTGATTCCAGAGGAACTTTAGTGGCTACCGACCGAATCTTTGTGGCACGATCATAGGTGATTGTGCCACAGATACTAATCAAAAACCCAAGTTTTATATAATGTTCTGCCTGTTGCAGGCTTCCGCTAAAGGCATGAACAATACCTCTACCGCTAAATCCCCGCTTTCGAATTATTGCCTGTACCTGATCATGAGCCTTGCGCACATGAAGAAGAACCGGCAAGCCAAATTCCGAGGCAATACCAAGCTGTTCTTCAAACAACTCCTGCTGTGCTGAGCGATTCGTATTCTCTATATAATAATCAAGGCCAATCTCGCCAATGGCCTTCAGCTTTCCACTTGAAGCATAGGTCCGCAGAACACCCAGATCGTCAAGCCCATGATGCCCGAGATACATGGGATGGAGGCCAATGGCCGGGTAGAGATCGTTTTCCGTAAGGCAGAGGTCAACAATTCTTTGCCAACCTGCCCGACAAACCCCCGGTAAAACCTGGGCAATGACTCCCGCCTGTCGGGATCTTGCCAAAACCTCATGAAAATCATCAAGAAAAACTGGAAGGTCAAGATGGCTATGGGTATCAATCAATTCCATGTTCTGTCTTGCATCTCAACTTTGTTCCGCCACAACACTCCCGGGCCCTGCAAGAGGTCGAAACAATTTTTTTCCGGCACCACAGCTCGGACAGCGCCAATCATCAGAAAGATCCTCAAAAGATGTTCCCGCTGCAACTTTCCTTCTTTTGTCACCTTTATCAGGGTCGTAAATATAGCCGCAATCAACAGTCTGACACTGGTACATTTCTTCTGGCCGAGCCATCAACTCTCTCCTTTTTATAACAAGATTGATCAACAGACAGATGGTTGACATATGATGACCATTTTTTCAGTCATCACCTGACATTTTTCAATAAACAGAGTATCGTTTATACTATCAATAGAAATCATTCCTGTGAATAAAAATCTCAATATGTAGAGGAAATTATGACTCCTGAAGAAATGCGGGAAAAGGCGATGGATCTTTTCAAAAAACGTTTCCACTGAAGCCAGGCAATCCTGGCCGTGGG
>JAOZQU010000226.1 GCA_029932055.1 Desulfocapsa sp. | reverse complement strand
AACAGCAAATTTTATTCCATCTTTACAAAAGATGTTACATCACCTAGTTAGTAACTTCAAAAGACGACATCGCTACCCTCCGGTAACACCAGCAACTGCAAACGATACCGTAAAGTAACACCTACTAACAGTTGACTATTAAACTAACACCGGTGATAAACGGTAGGCCGTCACTCAGTTCAGTACCTTCACCAAATTCTTTTCAAAAAAAACAGGTAAGCCCCCTTGAGAAACCGGGTATAAACTCCGACTCCGAGAAAACAATCTGTAAGAAACTAACACCGGTGATGAACGGTAAGCCGGCATAAGTGCCTTGGTGCTGGTATTAAGTAATTGATTTTAAAAATACTTCAGATTTTCTTGTTTTTTATTACAGCTTTTATGGAGTAAGGCACTAAAAACTAACTCGCCAAGAGAAATCGACAGTATTATATAAAAGTGCTATTGTTGACAGCATATAAATCAAAATTAAATTCTCTATAATTCCCTCTTGAACTGCTAAAGATTCTTTACATATAAAAGGTATGAAAATGGCAACTCTTTCTAATTCTCCTCACATAGTGCAAAAGGAGAGAAAAAAATCTCTATATAGCTGGTTTGAATCAAAATTCTCTTTACGGGGAAAATTCATCATAGCAATTGGAGCGATCATCTCAATCTCCTACATGGTCATTCTGTGCAGGGTATCCATTGTCGACAATGAACTGATCATTCTTCAGGCACAGCAGCAGGCAAGAATGCTGTACAATCAAATCCTCATCACCCGCCAATGGGTTTCCGACCACAATGGTTTATTTGTAATTAAGCAGGAGGGTGTGGAAGGTAACCCATTTCTCGATCTCCCAACTATTACTGATCAATCAGGCAATATATATTTTATGCGTAATCCGGCAATGGTCACCAGAGAACTCTCTGAATATTCGAACAAAAAAGGATTGGGGAGCTTTCGTGTAACCAGTCTTAAACCTGTTAATCCTGCCAATTTCCCAAATGAGCACGAGAAACAGTGCATGATCAATTTCGAGGAGGGCACTGCTGAATCCATCGATATACAAAACACACCTCAGGGTAGAATCGTCCGCTACATTGCCCCGTTGGATGTTACAGCCTCCTGCCTTGGCTGCCACGCCCGTCATGGATACAACGAGGGAGATATAAGAGGTGCTCTTTCTATTACTATCCCCATTGACTGGGCAGACAAAAAAATAAAGGCCAATAACATGTCTCTTTTCTTTATTGGCCTTCTCAGCTTTGTACTGGTTTCCATCACCCTGCTTCTCATGTTTAACACCCTTGTGGCGAGCAGACTGGACAAACTGTCTTGTGCCATGAATTCCTTCCCTGAAACAGAACCTGATCAGTTACCGCTGCCCACTGGAAATGATGAAATTGGAAATCTCTGTGACCAGTTCACCGAACTGTGCACGCGCCTTGAGCTCTCTCACCAAGAACTGGATCAAACACGTGAGCAGGCCTGGTTCAGCGAAAAAATGGCCTCTCTTGGTATTCTTTCAGCAGGGATCGCCCATGAAGTGAACAACCCCCTGGGAGGGATGCTGAACTGTGTCAAATCCATGCGGGAGAACCCTGAGAATCGGGAGATGCAGGAACGATACCTGCCCTTGCTAGACAAAGGATTAAAACGAATCGAACATACCATGCGTCAACTCTTGAATTTTGGCAGACAGGATCCACTGCAGTTCCGCAAAATTGATGTGGATAAACTGCTTGGCGAATGTCTAGAACTCCTATCCTATAGACTCACAGGCATAAGCATCGAACAGGTAAACCACCTTGAAAAAAAGTACGATGTGGACGCTGAAGCCCTGAAGCAGATTTTTGTAAATCTTGGTTTAAATGCCATCCAGGCAATGCACAGTGGCGGCTTACTGCGCATTGAATCTAAAATGATAAACTCAGAGCTTCGTTTTGCATTTGCAGATACAGGCACGGGTATTGCTAGAGAAACCCTTAGTCACATCTTTGATCCCTTTTTCACGACTAAAGATGTCGGGATCGGTACAGGCCTTGGCCTTTCAGTCACCTATTCTCTTGTGAAACAAATGAAAGGGACCATAGAGGTTGAAACTGAACTTGGAGTCGGAACAAAATTCACGATTATCATCCCTGTACAATCTGAAAACCTGATGGAGAAAGCCGGAAATGGTCAGAATACTTCTAGCTGAAGATGATGAAATAATGCGCATATCTGTCTCTGACAGGCTGAAACAATTTGGCTGGCAGGTTGATGAAGTAAAAAATGGCCTGGATGGCGTGAAGATGCTGGAAAAAAGAGATTATCATCTTGTTATTTCCGACATCAGAATGCCTGGCATGGATGGTATAAAACTTCTGGGAAAGGTCAAGGAGTCCTCACCTGAAACCGATATTATCATTATGACAGCCTATGGATCTGTCAGTGATGCCCTGGACTGTATGCGAAGAGGGGCTTCCGACTATATCCTGAAACCTTTTGATCTCGACGATCTGATCATCCGCTGCAACAGACTTCTTGACATGCAATATGTGAAGGCTCGCTGTGCCACTCTTGAAGAAAACTGTCGCACAAAAGAGCGTGGCCTCATCGGTGACAGCCTGCCAATGCAGCAGGTATATTCCATCATCGATCAGGCGGCCCCAACCAATGCCACTATCCTTATTACAGGAGAATCAGGCACCGGTAAAGAGCTTGCTGCACGGGCAATCCACAAAGCAAGTTTACGTAAAAACAAACCTTTTGTTTCATTAAACTGTGCGGCCATCCCCGAAGGTCTCATGGAATCTGAAATGTTTGGTCATGAGCGCGGTGCATTCACAGGAGCTGACAAACAGAGAAAAGGAAAATTTGAGCTTGCTGATAACGGAACCCTGCTGCTTGATGAGCTTGGCGACCTCCCTGGACCCTTACAGGCAAAATTGCTCAGGGTGTTACAGGAAGGTGAGTTTGAACGGGTGGGAGGCAGCAAAACAATAAGCGTTGATGTGCGCGTGCTTGCCTGTACAGCAAAGGATTTACAAAAAGAAGTAGGGGAAGGACGGTTCAGGCAGGATCTCCTGTTCAGGCTGAAGGTAATTCCCATCACCATGCCACCTTTACGGGAACATAAAGAAGATATCTATGAGCTCTGTCTGCATTTTTTAAAAGAGTTTGGCACCCTACATAACGAACCATTTTCATTATCAAGGGAAGCTTTAGACTGCTTGAAATCCTATTCTTTTCCAGGAAATGCCAGAGAGTTACGCAATCTCATGGAAAGGGCCTCTGTGCTTAGTAGCGGGCCTGTGATTTTCCCAAATGATTTACCAACAGAACTCTGCTCATTAAACAGTTGTCCTGACGTGGGCTTCAAGCTTGCTGACAATATAGCTGTTGCCGAACAGATTTGTTTGAAAAAAGCACTGAAACAATGCAATGGAAACAGGACAAAAAGTGCTAATCTCCTTGGAATCAGCAGAAAGAACCTATGGGAAAAAATGAAAATGTATTGCCTTGAGTAAAAGTGTAAGGTGACTGGACAAAGACATCATTATATCTGCACTCACTATAATTCATATAATTTTTCGTCATGAGCAGGGGCCTGCCTTTTGCCGGCCAAGGCCTTTTTCTTCATACCGTTAAAAGAAAAAAGATCGTCTCCTTCAAGTTGGTCTCCCATCTCACGCTCAATAACATCTGGATCTTCTCCTTTTTCCATTCTGGAAATAGCTTCTTCCATGGTGTCACCGAGATTCATACCTGTTTTTTCAGTAAATTTTCGCATGAGCGTTGCCATCTGCCTGGGATCTTCCTCGTTCATGCCTTCTGCTTCCTGCATGAGTGAACCAAAGGCCTCTTCCATTTTAGATTCATCGATCCCTGCCATCATGTCATCACCTTCTTCTGAGGCTTTTCCAATGGTGGCAAAAGTGGACATCTGACGATGAATTTCTTTTTTTCCACAACGTGGGCAATCCGGTTTTGTGGTGGTATCCACCCGGCTGGAAAAAAAATTAAAAATCACATGACATTGATCACAATAAAATTCGTATATAGGCATGGGAGGCGCGGTTTGCGGTATTGGGTTTGCGGTTTACGGCTTAAAAAAATGGTAAAAAAAGCGGTTTGAGGTGTGAGGTTTGAGGTTTTTCCGCATACCTCAAACCGAAAACCGCACACCACTTTCGTCTTATTTTTTTAAAATTTTATCAACTTGTTCGTCGGTGATTTCATTGGTAATTACGACATCACCAATGGTTGTTGGCAGGACATAAAAGACAGAGCCGCCGATGCTTTTTTTATCAGTTTTTATGTAGGATTTAATGCGGTTTCGATCCATTTCTTCTGGAATTTCTGTGGGAAGTCCAAAGGAATGAATAAGAGTCGCCACCCTGCCGGCCTCTTTTCTTTTACAGAGTCCGGAGGACACTGCAAGACGCAGAGCTGCAACCATACCAATTGCTACAGCATGGCCGTGAATGATGGAAAAATCAGACGCAGCTTCCACTGCATGGCCAATGGTGTGCCCAAAATTTAAAATACGTCTTACATCAGCTTCTCGCTCATCTTCTGCCACAACCTCTGCCTTAATCCTGCAACAAGTGTGAACCATCTCCTGAATAACCTGTGGATTCAGGGCCAGAATTGCGTCCAGATTTCTTTCCAGATAGCAATAAAATTCGAAATCCCGGATTACACCGTACTTAATAACTTCAGCGATGCCGCCAAGAAATTCTTCAACAGGTAGAGTGGTGAGAACAGCAGTATCAATGTAAACAACTTTTGGCTGATAGAAGGCTCCCACCAAATTTTTGCCTTCCGGTATATCAACACCGGTTTTTCCGCCAACAGAACTATCGACCTGCGAAAGTAAAGTAGTAGGAATCTGCACAAAAGGAATGCCGCGCATATAGCTTGCGGCCAGAAATCCTGTAAGATCACCAGTCACGCCGCCGCCGAATGCAATAAGTCCGGATTTCCGATCTATTCCCATCTGAGCAAGCTTACTGGAAAGCTCTGCAAACACCTGCAGATTTTTGGAAGCCTCTCCCCTTGGAAAAGTGAGTAAAAGGGCATCTATTCCAGCCTGTTCCAACGTGGCCATGAGAGTTGGGCCATACAGTTTGGCCACATAATCATCAGAGATTACCACATAACGGGAGGCAATGTCTCTTTTAGCAAGATCTGCACCGATCCTTTCCAGGATTCCATCTTCAATAAAGATGGGGTAACTTCGTTCCCCAAGTCCTACGTCCAACTGATATGACGACATGGTATCCATTAAATAATTCAAAATTAATAAAAAAAAGGGAGATACCACAGTTAAGCGGTATCTCCCCTTTTATAAGACTTTTACAAGTCAGACAGACAAATTACATGTCGTCGCCAGAAGCAGCACCCTGCATCTTAACTTCAACTTTCTCAGTCAAGCTTGCATAGTACAGTTTCAGGTGGTCAAGAACTTCTTCACGACCAAAATGGTCTACGATCTCAGCACCTTCGGAAAGAGCTTTACGAAGTTTGGTACCGGACAGGATTACACGAGATGCTTTGTCATGAGGACAGGTACGAAGAGAAGCCATACCATCACACTCAGAGCAGTAGAAGGTCCAGTCAATTTTCATTGGTTTGCAAAGGAGATCTTTTGCATCATCACCAGTCTCTGGGATACGATCAAAGATGTCCTGAGCTTCGAACAGACCGT
>JAOZQU010000225.1 GCA_029932055.1 Desulfocapsa sp. | reverse complement strand
TAGGACACACGCCACTTGCACACTTTAAAGCCATGTTCACAGGTTATGAGGAACATCATTGATATATGGAAGATTTCCTATATCGTACTGTTTGCACGACAATAAACACAATAGACCATAGTGATATTTAGGTTCTGTTCGCGTTAAATGTTGAAAAACCGTAGATTGGGATAAAACGAGGCTACTGAGGAAACAGTAACGAAATTGTTTTAAACCCTGCTCAAAAGGAGATGTCATGTTAAATAAATTTCGGGAACCTTACATTGTTCGAGAAGTTGCTCCTTTTAAAGTTGACGGTCTGGCCATTCCCTATCCAGAATTTGTCCCCAAACTCTACAATTTCTGTAAAGAGCTTGGCTTTCACAAAGGTTATATAATGCCTTCGAGGGCCTTCTGTTCCGATGAAAACCAGGGGCTTCCTATCATCCTTATAACCAAACATTTCGGGATATTTCCCTTTAATCATGGTCGAGTCGGGGGTATGCTTGCCGTTGATCGCCACGGCCCTCATTCGCATCATGGTGACGATCTGGTTATTATTCAGGCCACCCATGTTGGATATGATCCCAATACTGGGGAGTACGGCACATACCACAGACCACATATATCCGGAGACAACACCTGCGTATCGTGCGGAAAACTCACCCATGTAATTACTCCCTATGTCAACCGCTACCACTTGGCTCGTGATCGTATTTTCCTGAGTAAAGATGCCCAAGGCCGTTGCCTAATCACATCGAAAGCCTCCTTTATAGATTTTGGTTCGCATCCCCTTGAACAGGGTTTTGTCCTAAAACTCTCCAATATGGTTGACGCAAACAACCAGAGGGTCATCCATCCTGTATCATCATCCAGCACTACCCAGACCTACGAAGTCTCCCCTTCCTTTCAAAAACGACTGGAAAATCAAGGTTATGAATGGAAAACAGGACAGGGGGAGAGTATAGGTGAACGCTTAACAAGTGACCTGTTCTTTTTTAAAGACAAATTTCATGAAACAGATGATTCACTTCTCCTTGAAAGGCAACTGATCGAATTTATGCCGGATATTGTCAGTGCCAAGTACCCCTCACTCAGAGCTGCAAAGACTACGATACAACTGGAATTTGCCAGAGTGGTAGAATCCATCAGACGCGGTGACGAGTACAGAGGAAGAAACCTTTTGTATATTTCCGGGCTCAATATTGACATCCCCGAATACGAAAGTTTTCCACCACATAACTATTTTATTCCCTGGGCTGCCCATGTCCAATTACAAGATTGTTCTTCCGAGAAGTGCATGCACCCCATTGAACAGGAAGATTTATTTGCAAAACTCATGGCCCAGGATTCTCTGAATCCTGACCAGATTGATCTGAAAGAAAACATCAAGCGTATGTTGGGTGCACCACGATTTGATATCAGGGCGACCTGATACCCTCATCCCGAGCGCAGAGAATTTTTGATTGTTCTTCTCAAAGGGGTATCCACTTAGCTCTCGTTGACGCCTTCCGGTTTTCGCCCACGATCTTGCTCTCCGGTTGATAGATCGCCATATGTCGATGGCCCAATCTGAGCAGCGTTTTGGAGTAAACGATTGATAAAAAACAAGCCACGGGATTTTGAAGTCCGACGATTGAAACGAAATGTGTGTTTTGAGTGGTTAGGGCCCGGAAAGAAATAACTTGGGCAATTCCGATCGCAAATGTGCTGCAGATTTAGTTGGTTTTCTGTCCTCGAAACCGCAGCGTAGCTTGCTACGAGAGGATTTCGAGGACAGGAAATCGACTGAAGATGTGGTACAGTTACGAATTGGAAAGTCCAAGTTATTTCTTTCCGAGCCCTTACGATCAAAGAAATGGACGCTTGTGTAGCAACGCAAATAGCCGCTGGTGCTGGTTCCGCAACCGACCCCTGACAACCAGTGACCATCTTACCATGCCAGTCCACCCGTATTCGCTAAGGTCGGTTATTAAGGAGAGAGATGAAAATAGTCGAGCCAATCGGATTCAACAATCGGAGAAGATTTCCAAGATTTAAAATGGATGGGGAACTTTTTGTTATCCATCGCGACATAGGTGAAGTTCAGGAAATCGGAATCGGCGGAGTACTTTTTACGTATGTAGAGCAATTTTGTCTGCAAGATAATTGTCCAGAAAAAGGTATTCTCTTCTCAAAAGATGATTTCGTAGTGGAACTCCCTTTTAAAACAGTTTCCGATACCTATTTGGATCATTTTTCTTCAGGTCAAGTAAACACCAGGCAGCGGATTATTCTTTTTGATGATCTTGCAGGAGATCATCTCGAGCAGCTTGAACAATTGATCTTGGCCAATGTGAATATTCCAGTGGTGGAGAATTCTGTTGTCATGGATAAAGCGGTCTACTGGAGCTGAATAAACATATAATACAAAAGCACTGGAAGACCTAGGAGCTTGTCCGAGAATAGCACTTTTGTTCAAAATCGAGGCATTTCATAAAAATAAGCGCAGGCATATAGTTAATATTCCGAGCATTATTTTTCTAAAATAACGAAGAGTTTGGGCAAAAAGGCATTCTCGGACAGCCTCCTAGAGAAAATAGGGACTGTAAAACAGGAACAAGGCTATACTGTAACATTATTTCCATATCCTGGAATGGAACATCTGTTTATTTATTTGTTTGTTGACTGTTTGTCAGTGCAGCTTATATTGCACTCAATCAGGTCATGAGGTACTATTTATACTTTAGATTGTATGGTGTGACACACCTAAGAATTTGAGAGTCTGTCAACCACAAAATCTTACGGTTAACATAATTTCCGGGGTGTAGTAATGTCAGGCTGTTACGTGTGTTAACCATATCAGTGCCTTACAGAACAATTTCTCGGAGTCGTAGTTTATACCCCTCAAGGGGTACTAAAAAAGAGTACCCTGTTTTCTTAGGGTGCTTACCTGTTTTTTTCACAAGAAATTTTCTGATAAGGCACTTATCCAGTGAACTTAACAGTATTTTCGGTTAAACCGGGTTAGTTGTACGTCGAGATATTTTCTTCCTTGAAATAGTTTTGCTATTCCTACAGGTTGACTATCTGCGGCTTGCTAAAACCAATGTCCCTAGTCAACTCAAAATGGCGAAGTTGTTTTTGAGCGATTCCTTAGTAATCGGTTATTTTTAACAGGTATGTTTCATGCAGAGAAGTTATACCCAGAAATTAAAGACAAAGACAAAGGCAAAGGATGCCAATGACAAGCAATCCTTGACAGGTAAAACTGATGAAGGAGGCAAATTGTCCCAAATAATATCCGCGTCTGATTCTCAAAGAAAGAACATAAAAAAGAATACAAAGTCAAATAAATATAGGCGTGGTTCCTGTTCCGGCAGTTTTGCTGATGAGGATGAATCATTTAACCGGAACATTCTGGAATCTATTGCAGATGGAGCCTTTACAGTAAACCATAAGTTTGAAATTACCTCTTTCAATCGGGCAGCCGAAAATATAACAGGCTTTAGTAGAGAGGAAGCGATCGGGATGAAATGTTATAATGTATTTCGTGCCAATATCTGCAAATCCCATTGCGCTCTCAAGAAATCTATTGAAACAGGCAGGGATATTTTTAACCAGAAAGTCATTATCATGGATATTGATGGTGATGATGTGGAGATTCTCGTCAGCACATCTGTTTTGCGAAACCGTGATCACCGTGTGGTAGGTGGTGTGGAAACATTTCGGGACGTCTCCAGTACAGGCAGCTTACGAAAGAAAATATCTGAGAAGTACAGCTTTCAAAATATCGTCAGTAAAAATTACAAAATACAGAAGATTTTTTCCACGCTTCCCTATATTGCAAAAAGTGACAGTAATGTTCTCCTTGAAGGAGAGACCGGCTCTGGGAAAGAGCTTTTTGCACGCGCTATCCATACGTTAAGTGAAAGAAAGGGGGCTTTTGTGGCACTCAACTGTGGAGCTCTTCCAGACACGCTTCTTGAATCAGAGTTGTTCGGCTATAAAAAAGGAGCATTTACCGGGGCGGCAAAAGATAAACCGGGACGATTTTCACTGGCGGAGAATGGAACTATTTTCCTTGATGAGATTGGCGACATTTCCCCAGCTTTTCAATTAAATCTTTTACGTGTATTGCAGGAAAAGGAGTTTGAGCCTCTTGGAGGCACTGCAACTATTCAAACTAATGCACGGATTATTGCAGCTACAAATAAAAACCTGAAAGAACAGGTGGAAAAAGGACTTTTCCGCAACGATCTCTACTTTCGTCTCAATATCATTCATATTGCATTGCCGCCTTTTTGCGAACGACGTGAAGACATCCCCCTTCTGGTTCAACATTTTATTGACAAGTTCCGGAAAACGAAAAAAAAGGACATTCAATCCATCTGTCCAAGTGTTCTCAATATTCTTATGCAGTATGATTTCCCCGGGAATGTCAGAGAGCTTGAGAATGTTATCGAGCATTGTTTTGTTATGTGCCAAAATTCGGTAATTGATCTGGAATGTTTGCCTGAAGAGCTTGTGGCTTCGGTCTCGAAAACTATGGCTGAAGGTGATGATAGTGTCCAAGTGAATCCTCTCTCAAATGCAGAGGCGAGCACGATATGGGCTGCATTGCACAGGTTTGACGGTCACAGAAGGAAGACTGCCGCACATCTAGGTATTGAGAAGACGACTCTCTGGCGCAAAATGAAAAAATATGAAATTAATTACCCCGTAAAGAAGTAAAGAAAAATTGTAACTATTCAGATGCCTATCTAAATGTTTAATTAACCTCGAAAAATTAATACTTCACCGGCCTCCACTTTTTTTAACGCTTCGAATCACAACTCCTGATTCAACGACTCCTCACAGCAACAATCAATGCTACCCATATACATACAGTCCTATCTCGTTATGGGTCTTGTAACTCTACGGTATAAACTCCTCCAGCAATTTAATAAACTCTCTGCTGCGGTGGCGATCATGTACTTGTGCTATAATCTTAACCGTATGTAAATCAAGAACTTCAAGTATAGATACCGTGCCCATTCGTTTAAAGACTCCGGGCGCACGTAGGTGGTGCATTATTTTTCTCGTGGTAACATAGTGAACCAGAAAAAATCCTAAGTTTATTCCACCTCAGTTGAGTGATGTTCACTATCAGGTGCTCACGTTCGAGCGGAGCAAGCTATTGCATTTGTATATTGCAATTATGCAAAGGCGTGTGTTGTAAATGGTTGCATAAATGCAACCATTTACAATTAAATATTAATTGAGAACTAGCTTAACATTTTGATATTTTATAAAAAATATCACTGGTTGTTTCTGGCATATATTGTGCAATATTTTAAGTAACAAAAACAAGATAGTTCCGGCACGGCTGATATTGAATAGAAAAGGCGGAAATAAATATGGAGGACATAATGCCCGTAAAAATAGTAACAAAGGCACAGACCAAAAAACAGGTTGACGTAGTAGGTGGAGCTTCCAATTTTCTATTAAATGCAGGCATGGTAATGGCTGCATTGATTGGAGTATGGGGGTTTTATTGCCTTATCAGTGGATTTGTGATGAACGGCATTTGTGGACAACTGAGGGGGCTGTGGATCGCCATTACCGGCATCTAAAAACTGACGATAAACACAATATACAAACATCGTAAACACACTGCTAATCGGTGTTGAATTTTGGACACCAATTTCGGAAACTATGCGTTGACTCGTTTTAAGGTAGGTTGT
>JAOZQU010000405.1 GCA_029932055.1 Desulfocapsa sp. | reverse complement strand
ACATCTCCATCAACGTGGCTGCAGGCCCATCTTCTTCTTTCTTGTTGACCCTGACAAACTGACGGGAGAGGCTGCTGCCAACATGGCAATAGTACGTAAATTGCGCCTCCCCTTTCATGTGCTGGACTCGGTATCAAGGGTGCAGACTCTTCCGGTCCTATACAAACAGTTTCTCAACCAGGGGAGCCCCTGTTACGCCATTGTTGATGCTATTTTCGGTACAGGACTATCAAGACCTGTTGCTGATCAATTTGCCGACACCATAAATTTCATAAACTATTCCGAGTCAGTACGTGGGATCCCGGTAATAGCAGTTGATATTCCTTCAGGAATGGATTCCGACAATGGTAAAGTTCTTGGATGCAGCCTGCGAGCCAACTATACTGCCACCTATGGATGCCCAAAACCTGGACACGTTCTTCACCATGGCCCTGAATTTGCCGGTAAAGTCCAGGTAATCGACATTGGCATTCCGCCGGAAGCCATGGAACGTGCAAGAATCACCACAGAACTCCTCGATAAGGGAACGGCATCGAGGCTTATCTCCAGTCTTAAGCGCGTTGACAACGTGCACAAGGGAAGCCATGGTCACCTGGCAGTTCTTGCGGGATCCACTGGTAAAACTGGAGCAGCAACCCTTGCCGTGAAAAGTGCATTGCGAACCGGCACCGGCCTTGTGAGCCTTTTCACGCCTAAAGATCTGAATATAGTCTACGAATCTCTGCTTATAGAGGCCATGACCATCCCCCTCCCTGCCTCCACCTCTTTTTTGAGTATCAATGATTTAACCCTTATAGAACAGGGCCTCACAGGGAAAAAGGCTGTGGTTCTCGGCCCTGGCCTGGGAACAGAACCTGCTACTGCAGACCTAGTCTTAAAATTGTATGAAATCGTCAAACTTCCCCTGGTACTCGACGCTGACGCATTGAATATCCTGGCAAAAAACAGGGACAGTCTCCCTGCGGCTGCCGGCCCCAGAATCTTTACGCCTCATCCCGGAGAAATGGCCAGACTTCTGGGCTGCTCCATTGAAGAAATCCAGGATAATCGAGTTAGTGCTGCCCAGGAAGCATGCAGAATATATAGCAAGGATCGTAAGGACTGTATCATGGTTCTCAAGGGTGCGGGTACGATTGTAACCTCTTGCGGGGGTCTCACCTACATAAACACCAGTGGTAATCCAGGCATGGCAACAGGTGGAATGGGAGATGTGCTGACAGGAATCATCGGCGGGTTGCTGTGCCAGAAGTTGGCCTGTGAAGCAGCAGCAGCAGCAGGTGTATTCCTGCATGGCATGGCAGGAGACAGTCTCTACAATCAGTATGGTTTTGGTTATACCGCCACTGAGCTGGAAGACAAGCTGCCGGAATGCATTGTCAGCCTGCTTAAAGCGTCATGAAGCATTTGTTGCTGACCCGACGCGCTTTTAAAGACGGTCGAATTCAGTAAAGATCAGCTCATTGAGGTACAAAATGTCTGGTTCAAATAAATAGAAAAAAAGCTCCCCATCCCGTCATTCCCGGAAACTACACCAGACAAGCCCGCCTTGCGCGGGCTTGTCCATCCACCAAGAACCA
>JAOZQU010000040.1 GCA_029932055.1 Desulfocapsa sp. | reverse complement strand
ATTCAAAAAGAACAAAACACCCGCCTCCCGTGTCTTTTTACGAAAATAAAGTGCTTTTGCCAAAAGTTCACGATCGGAGCTTTCTTTATCGCGGAGCTGTACGATCTTTGCCCCCCCCGCAATCACATGATCGAGCCATTCTCTGTCACTGCGTCCTGCGGCAAGCTTTTCACAGCTTACCGGATACACTCCAACTTCATCCTCAAGCTGTGCAAGACGCCTCTCATATAACTTATAATCATTAACACCCTGTGGTGACTGCATCATAATTCTATCTTCCTTAAAAAAACCGTATTCCAA
Organism: Desulfocapsa sp.; assembly: GCA_029932055.1. GTDB lineage: Bacteria > Desulfobacterota > Desulfobulbia > Desulfobulbales > Desulfocapsaceae > Desulfocapsa. The sequence goes on along the minus strand of JAOZQU010000040.1, from coordinate 19,771 downwards.
CGGACATTGTGGACATTATCCCAAAACTTGCTTTTTCAGTGCATATCTGTTAAGTTACCAGTCTTGGAGTAAATTATTTTTGTCGTTCATGACAAATTTCAGACAGTCGAAAAACCCTCCGCACGCCCGAACAACTCTGGTTCGTGACGCTACGTTTTTCCTTTACTCCTGCACCCCTTTCTTCCTTTGTGGTACGAGACCACTAAACAGGAATACGCTCTTTATGAGCATAGAAACATAGGTACACGATGTCAAAAAAACATGCAACACTGACCATAGAAGACAAAAGCTACGAACTCCCACTGATAGAAGGAACTGAAGGCGACAAAGCCATCGACATCCGAAAACTGCGCAGCACAACCGGATACATCACACTCGACTCCGGTTACATGAATACCGGTTCCTGCAGCTCCGACATCACCTTTCTTGATGGAGAGAAAGGAATTCTCAACTACCGCGGCTATGCAATAGAGGAACTCGCAGAAAAATGCACCTTCGTGGAAGTAGCCTACCTTCTGCTCATCGGAGAACTCCCCACCCGGGAACAACTGAACAGTTTCCGTGCACTCCTATCTCGCTTTGCTTTAATCCATGAGGACATGATCCACTTTTTTGATCATTTCCCCCCAAATGCCCCTCCCATGGCCATTCTTTCCACCATGGTCAACACGCTCCACAATTTTTATCCGGAAATGAGTGCTGATTCTGATGAAGAAATGCTGATCATTGCAGCGCGGCTTCTCTCTAAAATTCGAACCATTGCCGCATTTTCCTACAAAAAATCAGAAGGACATCCATTGATTTACCCCCGTTATGATTTATCCTATTGCGGAAATTTTCTTAATATGATGTTTGATAAACCGGTGAAGCCCTATGTTGTCCAACCAGAGATCGTTGCCACCCTCAACAAACTCTTAATTCTCCATGCCGATCATGAACAGAATTGCTCGACCTCTACAGTCCGCCTTGTCGCCAGTGCCGGTGTAAATATCTACGCCTCCCTCTCTGCCGGTATCAGTGCCCTCTGGGGACCACTGCATGGGGGAGCCAACCAGGCTGTTATTGAGATGCTGGAAGCCATCCATCGGGACAATAATGATTTTGAAAAATACATCAAAAAAGCAAAAGATCGTAATGACCCATTCCGCCTTACCGGTTTTGGTCACAGGGTCTATAAAACATTTGACCCGCGAGCCACAATCATTAAACAAGCCTGTGACCAGACACTTCAGGCACTGCATGTGAATGATCCATTACTGGACATTGCCAAAGAGCTTGAGGATATTGTCAGAAATGACGAGTACTTTATCAGCAGAAACCTTTACCCCAACGTGGATTTCTACTCCGGCATCATCTATCGGGCAATGGGCATCCCCACTAATATGTTCACCGTGATGTTTGCCATGGGTAGACTGCCAGGCTGGATATCCCACTGGATGGAGATGATGCATGGTGACGAAGATCGGCGCATCGGAAGACCGCGACAAGTTTATACCGGTTACAAAAAACGTGCGTTTATTCCAATCCACGAACGTGGTTGAGCTGAGAAACAACAACCTAACTGCTCGTTTTATGGCGCAAAGCGCCAGAGGTTGGTTACACCGCAGAGCGGTGTAACCAGGAGAATACTAACCTTTGGCCAGACTGTTTCCTGTTTCGAAATTCACAATAAGAGGAACGTCGAGCTCCAGCGCATCTTCCATGGCCAGCTTCACAACTTCCTGAGTTTGATCTAATTCACTTTCCGGAAGTTCAAAAACCAGTTCATCATGAATCTGCAGAAGTAGACGAGCAACAAGTCCTTTGTTCTGTAAAGCTGGAACGACTTTAATCATTGCTAGTTTGATAATATCAGCTGCTGTTCCCTGAATAGGGGTGTTGATTGCAGTTCGTTCAGCAAATTCTCTTCGTGTCTTGTTTTTTACGTTAATTTCAGGAAGCATGCGCCTCCGATTCAGGAGTGTAGTAACATAGCCGTTAGTACGCGCCTGTTCTACAATCTCTCCCATAAACGTTTTCACCCCGCCGTACAAATGAAAATACTTATCTATGAAGCGACTCGCCTCTTTTCGACTGATATTCAGTTGATTTGACAACCCGAAGCTGGACATACCGTAAACAATTCCAAAATTAATGGATTTGGCCACACGACGCATCTCGGAAGTAAGCAGCAATGGCGACACCGCAAAAAGTTCGGCAGCAGTGCGCGCATGAATATCTTCGCCGTTCTGAAAAGCCTGCAGCAGAGCAGCGTCCTGTGAATAATGAGCCAATACCCGAAGATCAATCTGTGAATAATCAGCAGAAAGAAAAACAAGATCCTTGCGTGGCACAAAAGCATGCCGGATACGATTCCCCTCTTCTGTACGAATGGGAATATTCTGCATATTCGGGTTACTCGATGACAGCCTGCCCGTGGCAGTCACGGTTTGATTAAAAGAAGTATGAACACGCCCTGTTTCAGAATCAATCAGTTTTTTCAACTTCTTGACATAGGTGGACTGTAATTTGGCTAAAACCCGATAACGCATTATTTTTGCGGGAATTTCATGCTTCAGAGCAAGCTTTTCCAGCACCTTCATATCTGTGGAATATCCGGTCTTTGTCTTCCGGCCATGGGGAAGTTCCAGTTCCTCAAAGAGCAGTACTCCAAGCTGTTTTGGTGACTGAATATTAAAACTGTAGCCGGCAAGTGCATGAATTTCTTCCTGCAGTGTGTCAAGCTCTTCCTGAAATTCATTTTCAAGAGTATCCAGAACTTTACCTGACACTGTAATCCCGGCAATCTCCATGTCGGCAAGAATAGGAATAAGGGGAGTTTCCACATCAACAAATAGCTCGTACTGCCCCAGTTCCTTCAAACGTGTTTCATAATCCTGCCACAGCAACAGCGCCCCAAACACATCTTCACAACTGTATTCACATGCCTCTTTAAGACCCACATAGGCAAAACATTTTTCCCGTTTTGGATCTTCAACCACCTTGTCAAAAGCGGTCAGGCTATAACCGTGCTCCAGGCAGAGTGCATCAAGTTTCAGTGATCTTCTGCCAGGCTCTACAAGATATGCCGCGACCATGGAATCAAACAGAGGGCCCTGCATGATCACATTGCAGGATTTTTTCAATACCGAATAGTCATATTTAATATTATGACCAAGTTTAGGCAGTTCATGGGACTCAAAAAAAGGTTTCAGGGCATCAAGTACAGTCGATTGTTCCAGTTGGCCGTCCACTAGTGAGCCATCTTCGGCACAATGGGAAACAGGAATGTACCAGGCAGCATCCAGATCAGTACATAGAGAAATCCCAACAAGTGATGCATGGAGGACATCAAGTGATGTTGTCTCAGTATCAATCACCAGCAGAGATGCGTTTTGCAGATGATCCACTACAGCCTGCAATTCCTCATCAGTCTGTACCAGCTTAAAGCCCTTTGTGGGAACCGGGATCGTCTTTGTTTCTTCCTTCACCATGCTGGTGAAACCAAGACGTTTATAGAGATCCTGCAGTTTTTCCTCATCCGGATCATGAGGAAGGTAGCCGGAAAGATCAGAGGGGATCTCAACATCATATTTCAATCTGATCAAATCTCTTGATAAAAAGGCAGCATCGCGATTATCACCAAGCCGTTCCTTGAGTTTGGATTTTTTCATACCTTCCAGAGCTTCATACACTCCTTCCAGGGTTTGATGCTGATTGATTAACTTCTCTGCAGTTTTAGGCCCGACACCAGGAACACCGGGAACATTATCAGAACTGTCACCCATGAGCGAATAACAATCAAGTAACTGCTCAGGTTTCACATGGTATTTCTCTTCAACTGCCGCTCTATCCATGATCTTGTTTTTCATGGGATCCCACATCACCACCTGATCATCTACCAGCTGCAGAAGATCCTTATCCCCGGATACCACCACCACCTTCCGTCCCTGTCCACCAAGCAATTGTGCCGCAGATGCGATGATATCATCTGCCTCAACCCCCTGAAGTTCAAAACAGGGAATATTCATGGCACGTACCAGTTCTTTGATGTAGGGGATTTGTACTGCCAGATCTTCAGGCATTGGAGGACGATTGGCCTTATACTCAGGGTAAATATCGTGGCGAAAAACCGGGCCTCTCATATCAAAGGCCACAGCAAGATATTGTGGCTTTTTTTCTTTGATGAGGCGCCGTAAAATACTCAAAAAACCAAAAACCGCATGGGTGGGCATTCCTTCACTGTTGTGCAGTGGAGCTACGGCATGGTATGCACGATAGATGTAGGCACTGCCATCAATAAGATATACTTCGTCAGTCACAATTCTTCCTTAAGTTGTTAATAGATGATAATTTCGTAGATAAATAACGAAAAACTCAAAATTTTCAGATGGCGAGCATCTGCTCAAGAGACCTGGCTGCCGACTTTGCTATCTCCGGTTCCACGCTGATCTGATTCTTTACCTTACCGACTGCAAGATTATCCAGCAGCCAGAGGAGATTAACGGGCTGGTTACAATTCATGGTTGTACATTGACAGGATGAAGGAGCCAAAAGATGGATTTCCTTGTCAGGATGCTGACGCCGCAGACGATCAACCAGATTGACTTCTGTCGCAATGGCCCATTTACTTCCGACAGGAGAGTCTTTCACTGCTGAGATAATGGTTTCTGTGGAACCGTATTGATCTGCGAGACTAACAACATCCCGAGGACATTCCGGGTGAGCGATGATCTGTATATCAGGTTCTTTCAATCTCCACTGACGGACATGATCCGGAAGAAAACGCATGTGGACTTCGCAGTAGCCATCCCAGAGTAAAATCTTTGCCTGCTGCAACTCCTGAACAGAATGGCCACCAAGAAATTCGCCCCGGTGCCAGAGAAGAACCTGTTCATAAGGAACACCAAGTGCTGCGGCGGAATTACGGCCAAGATGTTCATCAGGAAAAAAAAATACCTTCTCTCCCTTATCTAGTGCCCATTTCAGAACCTTTTCACCATTGGATGAGGTGCAGACAGACCCTTCACGCTCCCCCACAAAAGCCTTAATTGCCGCAGAAGAATTCACATAGGTCACTGGAACCATGTCCTTTTCATCTTGCGCAATCCCCACACTCAATAGTTCTTTATATGCCTGACTGACAGCACCTACCGTCGCCATATCTGCCATGGGACATCCTGCCTGGAGGTGGGGAAGCAGAACTTTTTGATGTTCGCCGGCAAGTATATCAGCAGATTCGGCCATGAAATGTACACCACAGAAAATCAGGAACTCACGATCACTGATGGCCGCTGCCTCCTTGGCCAGTTTCAGAGAATCTCCGGCAAGATCGGCAAACTGGAATACATCCTGTTGCTGGTAATGATGGCAGAGAATCAGCACCTTCTCCTGCAATTCTTTTTTGCGCTGACTAATTCGATCCAGTATCTCTTCTCGCCCGAGACTGTAATACTCAGCCCCAAGATCCTGTTGCTGTACAAGCATTTATGAACTCCATTCCTAATGACCAAAGACTTTTCCCAGGAGCGTGTCCGAGTGGATATAGTCTTTTATTCAATGTCCAACATCCATTATCCGATATTGGACGTTCAAATCAAACTTTTACCATTGCCTTAGCACCTTACTCCTGAAATGCTGTCATAAAAACAAGAAAAATCTTAGGCTGTAAAATTTATCAGGATCGTAGATTTGTTTTTATTTTTCAATTTTTATTTTTTAACTCAAAACTTTTAACTGACATTCATGTCATTAGTATTATGGCAAGCAAGGTGTGACAAAAGAAAAAGGCCCTGTACAGAAACATCTGCACAGGGCCTTGTAAAAAAGAAGAAACTATTTTTAGTTAGCGATTGATCCGAACCCAGGAGGCTTGTGGCCCCTTATCGCCAAGGCTTTCGCCATACACAACAGCATCACCTTCGGTCAATGAGTCCATTGAAATATCCTTTAAAGCATTTTCGTGAAAATATATCTCCCGTGCATCCTGGCTCACAATAAAGCCATAAGATTCATAGGGGGAAAGTTTACGAATCACCCCATACTGAGCATTATCATCAATCGAAGCATCAGTACCTTTTTGAGATTGACGTTTTTTACGTATCATTTCTTTCATCTGTAAAGCAAGGACATCAAATGCTTCCACAAGCAGGGGACTCACATTCTCCCCTTTTCTGGCAACGACAACCGTATCATTAGGAACAGAAGCGACAAGCTTCAGCTCATAGCCACCCTCTTTATGATGGGTTGTTGCCTCGATGGAGACACGGAGATGGAGCACGAAACTGGCAAAATGACGAATTAGCTTTTCTTTCTCCTCATCTATTTTCTTCTGCCAGCCTTTTCGCAACTCAACATTCCGGGTTTCAACCTTTAGATCCATACGGTTCCTCCATTAAGCTACAATGATGACAAAAACACAAAAAGTCATCATCACCGACACGTATCCGTAGACACGCTCCATGGCAAGGCTCTGGCTACCCGGTACTGGTGGCTCAAACAAACTTTCCGTCAGGCTTTCCAGCCGGGACAGCAAAAGCATGCCTTATCTGTTATTATATAGCTTATGCACAGATAATCAAGATTTGTTCTATTTCTGTTTTGCTTTTTTTGGAAAAAAAAAGGAGATCATTTTTCTTTTCCCTGACCATGATTCCTGTTGTATAGTGGGTAAAAAAATACTCAGGTACAACTATGACAACAGAACAGACAGGGATTATTCTCCTGAATATGGGAGGACCGGAAAAACTTGAAGATGTACGCCCCTTCCTCTACAACCTCTTTTCAGATCGGGAAATCATCCGGTTAGGACCATTTTTCATGCAAAAACCACTGGCCTGGCTCATTTCAAAACGACGGGCCCCAAAAAGCATGAAAACCTATGAGAAAATTGGTGGCGGCTCACCACTCACTGCCATCACCCTTGATCAAGGTAGAGCCCTTGAAGAAGCGCTCCGAAAACATGGTGAATACACAGTTGTCAGCGCCATGCGTTACTGGCACCCCGACAGTGATACAGCTCTTAAAAAGTTAACAGACAGAGGAATCACTAAAATCATTGCCTTGGCATTGTATCCTCATTACTCCTGTGCAACCACCGGATCTTCGGTGATGGAGCTCAAGCGAGCCATCAAACGATCCGGTAAACCCCTTGATCTTACAGTTATCGAATCCTGGCCGACCCAGCCCGACTATATAAAGACACTGGCCCACAACATTCAAAAAGCAGCAGCACTCTTTGCACCGGATCAACCGCAAGTGGTTTACAGTGCCCACAGCCTGCCTGTCTCTTTTATTGAAGAAGGCGACCCTTATGTGGATCACATAAAAGACAGCATCAAGTCCATTGAAGAGCTCACCAACCTACCGGGAAAGCTCTGTTTTCAAAGCCGCTCAGGTCCTGTGGAATGGCTGTCACCATCTACTCCTGACATGCTTGACAGTCTGGCAAAAGAGGGTTGCAAGAATATCCTGATGGTTCCCATCAGTTTTATTTCAGATCATGTGGAGACTCTCTATGAAATAAACATGCTCTACCGTGATCAAGCCCGCGAACTCGGAATGCGCCTTGAAGCAAGCGACTCCCTTAACTGTAATCCGACCTTCATTCAAGGTTTAAAAAAACTTATTCTTGCCAGTGATGAACAGTAGCCTGAAACACCATGGGGCTCCTGATCCCACCATCTATCTGTCCCGAACTGTATTCGCTCGGCCTACGCAGTATAGTCTCCGTTTCTCTTACTGGGATACAGGAGAAAAATGTTTTCGAACTTCAGAACTGATTGATCTGGGAACTGACCCTGAAGCATTTCTCCACTATCCAAATGACACCTGTTTTCACCTGGATATAGACCTTGTTTACCGCATCGAAAAACTCTGCGGTCGAGACATGGAGCCAGAACTCGAACGTCTCCTCTGGCCTTTTGTTGACCCGACTGTGCAGCGGAAGATGGATTATTTTTTCTTCCGTGGTAGCGGGCAGGTTCGCTTTAAAGCGGGTACAAAACTACTCTCCTTTACGGGTCTTCCTGTCCATTCTTTTGATAAACGCAGACTCCATTTTCTTCGTTTCGGCTCAACAGACCAGGGACGAGTCTTTCATATGCCTCCTCGCCTTGAAGTAAAATTGCTCAACAGATCAAGGGATGAACTGGAACAGTACTTTCTGGAGGAAGAAGCACTACTGCGTGAACATGAATTAAAATCCTATCTTTACGCAGCTCTCAACCTGCAAAAACACTTCAGCGAAGCCTTTGCCAGAAGTATACCCCAGGCTCTGCCACCGGAAAAAATTGACGAAGTCTTTCTCAAAGAGTTTTGTCTGCTCAATGATGACAGGCTTTTCTGGCAGGAACGAACAGATTTTTCACACCTGCCCGACTATCTTATTCGCTACCTGATTCTCTTTTTTGATTCGAACTTTCCACGCGCGAACAGAGGATTTGCAGAGGCCCAGGAGTTTATGGACGGCCACCGTCAGTTTAAGTGGCCGGAGAAAAAGGATACGGTGAGCAAGGATGAAATCGCCACCATTTTTGAAGAATCGGAAGAAACGCTCCGCAATGCAGATCAAAAAGAAATCACCAGATTGTATCGACAGAAAGCAAAATCATTGCATCCTGACAAAGGTGGTGACCAGGAAAAATTCGTCCGTCTCACAGTGGCATATGAAGAATTGTTAAGAAATAAAAACAAAAAATAACTATTTTTGCTTCATCTTTTCAATATTCTGACCTGTTTGAAATCGACGCATTCTTACATTTAATAAAAGCCCCAGTGCCAACAGGGTAGTAAGAAGAGACGAGCCGCCATAACTCACCAGTGGCAGAGGAATACCTACAACAGGAAGAAAACCAAGGATCATCAGAAGGTTAATTACAGCCTGCCAGAAAATCAGCATCACCACACCAAAAGAGAGAAAAACCCCAAACCGGTCACGTGCCGTCATAGCCGCATAAAGCCCCACGAAAAGCATGGAGAAATAGGCTGTGAGAAAAACAATGCTCCCCACAAATCCCCACTCTTCTCCCCAGACGGAGAATGCAAAATCAGTGTGTCGTTCAGGAAGAAAATGCAGATGCCCCTGCGTACCTTCCAGATAACCTTTTCCTCTAAACCCGCCACTGCCAACGGCAATTTTAGACTGTAAAATCTGGTACCCTTGTCCCATGGGATCTTTTGCCGGATTCAGAAGCGTTTCAATCCTTAGTTTCTGATAAGGCCTGAGCAGATTAAACCAGGCAAAAACCCCAGCCCCGCTTCCAAGTACCACACCAAGCACATAGGTCTGCCAGCGTACTTTGGCAAAAACCGTCATGGAAACAAAGATAATACCGAGCATCAATGCTGTTCCAAGATCCGGCTGTTTCAATATCAGCACAAAAGGCAGGCCGGTCAAAAGAACAGGTGTCACCATTTCCTTTATGCTATATCCTTTATCTTCCTCCTTGCGTGAATAGTAACTGGCCAGGGTCACAACCAGCATGAGTTTGGCAAGTTCAGAAGGTTGCAATTTAAAAAACCCAAGATTAATCCAACGCTGGGCACCACCGGCACTGTTACCCGCGACGAGAACCAGCAACAGTAAAATAATTATAAATATATAAAAAGGATAGTTCCAGAAATGAAGTTCCTTGTAATCAAAACAGAGGATACAAAGAATCCCCATCAGACCCATGAGAAACAGATAGCACTGCTTGATGTAAGGAGGCATGCCCCAGGGAGAAGGTGGATAGGAGGCACTATAAAGATTCATCAAAGCAAGCCCACTGACTATCAGCAGCAGTATCAACAGAGGCCAGTCAAAATATTTTAAAAATCTCCTGTCTATACGAAGCATTTCATTCCTCTTACTCCCCTTTGGCTTTCTCTGCTTCAGCAGCCTGCTGCAACCGCTCGAAAAAATATGACTCAAGCATGGCACGTGCAACAGGACCTGCTCCGGATCCGCCATGCAAACCATGTTCTACCAGAACCGTTACCGCAATTTCCGGATCATCAGCCGGCGCAAAACAGGTAAACCAGGCATGATCACGGAATTTATAAGGAATATCTTCTTCTTTCAAGTGCTTGTATTGTTTCAGACGCACAACCTGAGCTGTCCCGGTTTTTCCTCCAATGGTCATACCCTTTATCCGTACCTTCCTGGCTGTACCACGCTTTCCCTGGACGACTTCTTCCATACCTTCACGAATCAGCTTCAAAAATCGTTGTTCGTCTTTCAGTGTATCAATCACAACAGGCTCAAACTGTTCCAGAATATTTCCATCCGGATCCGTTATCTTTTCTATAATCTGAGGGCGATATTGTGTACCACCATTGGCAATAGTCGCAGTCATCTGGCAAATCTGCAAAGGAGTTACAAGATTAAAACCCTGCCCAATGGCAACGGATAGAGTTTCTCCCTCCTGCCACTTTTTTCCATATTTCTTTTTCTTCCACTTTTTAGTGGGGGTAAGCCCTGCTTTCTCATGTTCCATTTCAATACCGGATTTATGCCCCAAACCAAACTTACCTGCAAACTCAGCAAGTTTGTCCACACCTACCCGCAAACCAACCTGATAAAAATAAACATCACAAGATTCGGAAATAGCACGTTTGAGATTCACAGCACCATGGCCACTACGTTTCCAGCAGTGATAACGGCGTTTACCAAAATAGTAATGACCGGGACAATACAAAACAGTATCCTTGGTAATCGCACCCGTTACAAGGCCGGCCATGGCAGTGATCATCTTATAGGTTGAGCCAGGCGGGTACATTGCCTGCACCACCTTATTAATCAGAGGATGTTTTTTGTTTTCCAGTAGAGCATTCCAGTGTTTGTGAGAAATGCCACCAACAAACTGATCCAGAGGAAGCACAGGATTTGAAGCAAGAACCAGCATTCGACCGGTTTTTACTTCCATGGCCACAACAGCACCAGCCTTTTCACCTGCATCCATCAAATCTTCGGCAACCTTCTGCAATTCAGCATCGACTGTGAGCTGAATATCATTTCCAGGCAGCGGTTCCTCATTTTTCAGAAGCTGTTGTTCAAAGCCTCTGGCATTCACCTCTGATGAACTGCTTCCTTTTTCACCGCGCAGGTCAGGTTCCCGTAATCGTTCCAGACCCGATTTACCGATAAGATCACCACCCGTATAAATTTCAAGATCCCGTGCAGCCAGTTCCTTCTTGCTGATCTCGCCCAGATAACCGATGGCATGGGCAGCGAGATTTTTATAGTGGTACACTCGAGCTGGAATGGCTTCAACACGAATACCGGGAAACTCCTGGTTATGATTTTCCACATAGGCAAGCGTCTCCCAACCCACATCTTCCAACAATTTCACAGGGATGTGGCGTGGTTTGCTCCCTGCATCTCTCAACTTTCCCCACAACTCTGAAATATCAAGATCAAGAGCTACTGCCAGTTTTTTGAGCAGTTCATCAACATCATTTGAGTCCTCACGCACAAGAACAACATTAAAAGAAGGCCGATTCGTTACCATCTCCCGACCTTTTGTATCCAGGATATTCCCTCGCGGTGCAGCAATTTCACGCATTCGCACTCGATTATTATCGGCCCGATCTCTGTACTCATCACCTTTATAAATCTGGAGAAACCAAAGCCTGCCAAAAATAATCATCATGAAACAGAAAATAACGAGGCCTGCAACAAGGATTCTGCGTTTCAATGCATCGAGGTCAGCATCATCATGCTCAGTCAGTTCTTCAAGATTTGTATAACAGGACCACTTCATTTATTATTCACTCACCGAAACCGATTTCCGCCACCCGGCTTCAAACTTTTGGCAGCAATACGTCGTGATTTTATTTTTTCATACATCCAGTTAAAGAAGACAAAACAGGGAATCGAGGCAACAAGAAGTATGAAGGTCTCCTGTACCACTCGCAACCAGGACCAGGGTGGGAGGGCTCCAGGCTGCGTCAGCGAAAAAAAGAGATATAAAAAGCACTGCACAATAAAATAACTCACCCCCACCAGTGGAATCTGAAAAGCTGTCTCTTTAACGGAACTGTTCTGACTGAGAAATTTAACAATTGCAAAAACAAGAAGCACCAGAAGTGGATACGTACCAAGGAAGATTCCTGAGGTGACATCCATCAGCCATCCAAGGAGAAAGGCAAGAAGAAAACCGGGAAACCAGCTAAATTTATAGGCTGAAAAAACCACCAGAATAAAGGCAAGATCAGGCCTGCCCAGCCAGTGCGGAAAATGGTGAAAAAGAGTTGTCTGCACCGTAATAAGCAGAAACCCAAGCAGAACAAAAGCAAGCGCCGCCATTTCTTACTCTTCCCGGGAGGAGGACGACCGACTTAATTGATCGATCACCAATTGCTCCTCGGACAGATTAATATAAAAAAACTCCAGGCGGCTGAAGTCCACGGCTGGCTCAACATCAATCTCCAGAAACATGCCCCGCTGTTTAGAGTGAACTTTTGAAACGGTACCCAAGGTGATTCCAGGAGGGAACACACCACCAATTCCGGCAGTAACAATAGTATCCCCTTCTTTTACATCCTCATGTTTCAGGACATAATGGAGAACATAGCCCTGTTCTCCAGCTCCTTTAAGAATCCCGCGCACCCTGTTTTTTTGAGCAATCGCATCAATGGCACTTGAAGGGGCATTGGCAAGAAGTATTTTGGAATAATTATCAGACACTTGTACTACTTGCCCCACAACTCCCCGGGAATTTCTGGCAACCATTCCGGTGACCACACCATCATTCTCACCGCGATCAACGATGAGTGTCTGAAACCAAAAAGAAGGGTCTTTTCCAACCACCCGAGCCATAAGAGCAGGAAAGCTTTCCCTCCTCTTAAACTTGAGTTCGGTCTCAAGATATCGGTTTCTGGAATACGCTTCACGGTACTCATCAAGAAGGGTGTGATAGGTGTCAAGTTCCTGACGTAATTGATCGTTTTCTTCCTGTAAATTCCAGAGAGCTATATATTTATCTGCAAAACGAGTAGTGCTAAGGGATACTCTGGTAAAAAACGTCTGCAAGGGACCCAGCGCCTCCAGAGTCACTTGATGGAAAACGCCAAAACGACCGCCTGTGGCAGAGCCAAGCAGCATCAGGAGAAACAGGGAAAAAAGAAACATGAGCAGAAGGATACGGGTAAACCTGAAACGGGAGGTTTTTTTTCTGTCGTTACTCTTTTTTCTCACTAATTTTTTCATCGACAAACAAAGCTCACCAAAGAACAAGAAACCGTAAAAAGACCTCGGAATATAACTGGTTTGCAGGGTAAGCGTAAACTCCCGTGCTTCATCTCCGTTCGTTTTGTCCTTGCCGCTTGGGTAGGCCATAGCGGCAAAGGCAAAGCGAACGGAGATAATGTGCTAGGAGCTTGTCCGAGAATAGGCATTTCTTCTCAAATCGAGGCATTTTGAAAAAATAAGCACAGGCATATAGTTAATATTCCGAGCATTATTTTTTCAAAATAACGAAGAGTTGGGGAGAAAGGACATTCTCGGACAGGCTCCTAGTGACTGGTACGTTATTCGATGGTTACTTCTCGCAGAATATCTAGATTATCAAGAGCCTGCCCGGAACCGAGCACAACTGAAGAGAGAGGATCGTCAGCCACAATAATTGGCATCCCGGTTTCATCCTTGAGAATTTCATCAAGATTTTTCAAAAGTGCTCCGCCACCAGTCAGAACAATCCCCTGATCTACTATGTCTGCAGACAATTCCGGAGGTGTCACTTCAAGGGCAACACGTACCGCCTCAATAATAACATCCACCTGTTCCTGTATGGCTGACTGAATTTCATCAGCAGAAATTGTCAGGGTTTTGGGAACACCGGAGACAAGATCACGCCCTTTGATATCCATGGTCTCATACGGTTCTTCCGGTTTGACATTACCGATGGTTGTCTTGATAAGCTCGGCTGTACGCTCACCAATAGCAAGATTGTGTTTACGCTTGATGTATTGAAGGATAGATTCATCCATTTTATCACCTGCCACACGAACAGACTTGGCATAAACAATTCCAGCAAGTGAGATCACAGCAACTTCAGTTGTCCCGCCGCCGATATCGATAATCATATTTGCGGTGGGCTCGGTAATGGGAAGATTGGCACCAATGGCTGCCGCCATGGGCTCTTCTATAAGATATACTTCACGCGCTCCGGCAGATTCAGCTGATTCCCTTACAGCCCGTTTTTCAACCTGAGTAATGCCGGAAGGAACAGAAATCATAATCCGGGGATGTACTAAAGTGCGTCTGTTATGTACTTTGTTGATAAAATAACGAAGCATGGCCTCAGTCACTTCAAAGTCAGCGATAACGCCATCCTTGATGGGACGGATGGCGTTAATTGTTCCAGGTGTCTTGCCAAGCATCATTTTTGCCTCCTGGCCGACTGCAAGAACTTTATATCCTCTGGAATCCTGACGAACTGCCACCACAGAAGGTTCGCGCAGGACAATTCCCTTTCCCTTAACATAGAGTACGGTGTTGGCTGTTCCAAGATCAATTGCCAGGTCATTGGATAACCAGCCGAACAAAAAATTAAACGGTGAAAACATGAATTTTTTCCTTCATATCAAGACACTAATGTACTCTTGATGTTAATATTCAAACAAATTCGCCGGACAATCCAGCTCAAAAATACAGATAGTAAGCGAGGTGCAAAACCCCCTAACACCATCGACATATTAAACTTTTAATTCTACCAAACCTCTCTCCCATTATCAAGATATATGGGAAGATGTTCAGAAGAAAGGGTTTGAAAAAAGTTGACACCTCCCAAAAAGGCTGGTAAAGAAGCACATCATATATTAATTATGATTGAATATTTGGGGCTGTAGCTCAGCTGGGAGAGCGCATGACTGGCAGTCATGAGGTCTGGGGTTCGATCCCCCATAGCTCCACCAAACATAAAAAAAGGCACTTAGAGAAAATTTCTCTAAGTGCCTTTTTTTTATTTAAACTTTTATCTACTGAAAGCGACTGATCAAATCCTTAAGAATAGCAACCTGGCCGGCAAGATGTTCTGCAGTCTTTTTAATTTCATCCCCACTGCTGGAGAGACTGGAAACAATCCCGCTGGTCTCGGTAATATTTTGGGCAATTTCCGCTGACACTGCAGAAGTCTGGGATACATTTTCGTTAACTTCGCCAATCCCTGCGGCCGCCTGAACAACATTTTGAGAAATTTCATCCGACGTTGCACTCTGCTCCTGTACCGCCAAGGCAATCTCGGTCACAATGGCATCTACTTCAGCAATAACATTACTAATCTGCCGGATTTCCTCGACTGTTTCATTGGTTGACCCCTGAATAGTGGAAATTTTGTTTTTTATCTCTCCTGTTGCATCAGATGTCTGTTTTGCCAGTTCCTTAATCTCATTGGCAACAACGGCAAATCCTTTTCCTGCCTCACCGGCCCTGGCAGCTTCTATGGTGGCATTCAGGGCAAGCAGGTTAGTCTGTTCTGAAATCTCTGTTATCACCTCTGTTACTTTACTGATCTCTGTTGCAGCCTTACCAAGGGCATCAACTTTTTCAGATGAATTTTCTGCCAGTGTCACTGCCTGGCGAGTTATTTCCTGAGCTTTGCCGGTCAGTTTGCTTTCTTCACCGACCGAACTAAGAATTTCTTCAATGGCACTGGAAACAAGGCTGACATTGGTAGATGCCTGTTCACTTGCTGCTGCAACAGAATTCATATTGCTGCTCATCTCTTCAGTGGCCGCGGCAACACTGTCCGCCTGCTCAGCAGCTTCCCTTGTTCCCTCAGACAGGTCGGTGGAAATATGCGATAGAGATTCGGAAGAAGTTGTTAGGACTTCGGCCTGTTCATGGATTTGGCTGATAACACCCTGCAGTTTACTTGACATCTCAGCAAGACCCTTGCCAATTGAGGAGATTTCATCATGACCACTCACTTTAATGGTTTTAGAAAAATTTCCGTTACTCATTTCCACGGTTGCATCGTGGATAACAGACAATCGTTTACCGACGCCTATCAAAACCGAGAAAAACAAACTAAAAAACAACAACATGGAAATGCCAACAACCAGCATCAAAGGATACAATGCCTTGATTGTTTTGTTCATAGATATACCGGCAGCATTCCCCAAGTTTTGTGCATGCTTTTCAAGAACGTCAAAAGCCTTGAACGCAGGTGAGTCATCTATTTTAACGGTTTTGTCGATCTCCACAGAGTTACTTCCACTTTGATGCATGCTTATTGAGGTATTGATTGCCTTTGCATACTGTGCAGCAACAGCCCGGACAGCCGAAAGTGCTGCCCGCTCCTCCTGAGAAATATTCAGCTGTTCATAAGCAGCAAAGGCCTGATCCATACGATTTTCATTTTGCTTGAATCGATCGGCATACTTTTGTGTACCTCGTAGAACATGATTTTTAAAATTATGGATAAAACCACCGTAACCAAACTGTGATTTTATTTCAGCGAGTTGAATTTGTCGCTCAACCGCGTTTTGCTGATAGTGCGTCCAATCATTCCCAATTTTCGCAATGGCACGAAATTGAAACAATCCTGCGACTGACAATAGAACAAGTAATGCCAATGAAAGAAGAACTATTTTTTTCTTAACAGTCATATTATTTTCCTTTTGTGCTTAAATGATGGCGTTCTACAAACTCTTCACCTGCTTAGCCATCTCAAACTTGACCTTTTTACAAACTTGCCATAAATGAGCTTGATGATTTAAATACATTTTCATTCAATACTGAGGCAAAAAAAATTCACCTCAGCAATAAAGGCTTCCGGATAAATTATTCAATTCATCACTCATCTCTTTTTAAAGGTTATCACTAATTAATTGCAATATGAAACAAAAAGACAAAGCTACATTTTTTTCCGGGCAAACCAAAAAGCCTTTGTACAAAACAATCAAGCTCTACACGTTAAAATCAACGGTTAGGGACTGGAAATAAATAAGTCATTGGAATTCGCGCCCTGATTTAGGTCATATTCAGTCGATCTGATTGAATAAAACCGCAGAACTAGCAGCGCTAATTCGAGGATTTTGTGATTGAGGAGCGGCTAAAAATGGCCTAAAGCAGGGATGCGAAAACGATGAGTTATTTATTTCCAGTCCCTTAGTGATCAGCACCGAAGGAGATACAACAGGGAAAACAACAATGATACACAGGCAAGCAAAAACCGGCGTTAGGACCTTACTTCCTTATTCCTGTTACTTTTTTCAGTACCCCCTTCGCGGCATATCCGTCAGCGCCTTTGCTATATTCAAGTTCTTCACATTAATAGTACTTTCCATTTTCTCGGAGTCGGAGGTTATACCCCCAAGAGGGCATAGCCGTCAGGCTAAGCGTTAGTCATTAGTCATTAGTCATTAACAATTGATTATTGTTAATTTGTTTTGTTATTTCAGTGGATTGTCAAAAGAATATCTTTATTAATAATCAATAATCAATTGATAACGGTTAATTATTAATATTTTGAAATAGCACATTTTGTGTCATCACCTCTACTGGTTAAAAGTCATTGGCAGACAAGGAAAATTTCTTAGCCTGACGGCTATGCCCAAGGGGGTACTAAAAAGAGTACGGGTTCTTCAGGTGCTTACTTGTTTTTTATGGCAGAGATTAGGGAGTAACTTTTCAAGACCTGACCCCGTGCGTGTTCAAGACCTGACCCCGTGCGTGCGCCCAATAAAACCTCTATCAAGAGTTCCTACAACTACTCAGCACGGGCTTTTTCCACAGCGCCCAAAACAGAAATAGCATAGGGGCGATGCTTACGAAGAAATATGGGCATATTGTTTCGGGCATTCCTGGCCGCAGCCATGGACGGATAAACACCATAAAACACCAATACTACAGGCGGATCAGATGGCCGTTTCAACATCACCAGCTTATCCCTGACTGCCTGGTATTCAGGCTGGGATATGATTCGTTTCAAATTCTCTTCGGCTTGATCAGATCTCAATGCCATGAGTTGAATACTAAACTTATCGTCCATTTCACCAACCTTCCATTTTTCTCCAGCAATGATAAAATCGGCCAAAACTAGATCCGTTGGTGTTTCAGGTAGAAGAACAGTTTTTTCAACCTTTATTTCTTCAGGTATCTTTTCTTCAGATATAATCTTTTCTCGAATAGGGACAAAATGCTTTGAACTCTCAACTAAAATTTTACTTTTCCCTGTTAACAATGGAATTCCATTATCTACATTTTCTCCAACAACCCCGATCTTTTCCACAATTTCCACAGGAGAAATCGCCACTGGAGTATGTTGCGGCTCACCAGGTACAGTCTCTACCTCTTCAGCCGGTTTTCCTATCTCCTTAACCTGAACAGGTACGGATTCCGGGATAATCTCCGGCTCTGGAGTATCGATCACAACTACCTCGGCCACCTCTTTTTCAACTGCAATTTCTCTTACAACTTCAACCGGCTCATTCCTGATAACTTTAGGTGCTACTTCTTTCACTTCATGCAGCACTATTTCAGTTTCCACTACAGGTGCAACAATCACAATCTCTTCTTTCTGTTGTGCTATACTTTCCACCAGCTCTTTCTCATCATTCCTGCCAAACAAAAACAACAGCAGCAGAAAGGAGAGCACAGCAATCCCTCCAATCAAATATTTCGGTGAAAAAGGAACTCGCTGGAGAATCCCCTTGGATGGCAAAAGAAGCTCATTTCCCAAACCATCATCTTTCACATGATCTAAAAGAACAAGAAACGAAGTGTCGGCGCTTGAAGACTGAAGTGATTCTTCCGCATAAACGTTGATCCTTCGAAAATTTCCGCTACCCATGGATGCTATTTTGTTTGCGGCTTCTTTTGTAAAAACCTCCTTTTGTTCGTTATCCTCATGGGATTGCACACAAAAATTCAAATAGCTCCAGGTATCATCGCCATCGAGTGCTGGAAGAAGAAACTGCTTCTCGGAAATTTCTTCAAAATCACACAGAGCAAGCTGTTCAAGGTGAGCTGTAAGACTTTTTCTGCCTGCCAAAAGGAGTTGCAGTCCACCTCCTTCTGCATTGGCATCATCAAGAATTTTCCGAAGTCTTTCAATAGTCGCCAGATAGATCTTTTCTGCTTCATCGCAGATCAAAAGTAAAGACTTACCTTCTGTCCGCAATGAGCCAACCAGATCCAGAAAAATTTTTGTTGCATCAGCCCTGCTCGCATCTGCTGGATATTGAATATTGCACTCCTGGGCCGTTACTCGAACAATATCTTCAAAAGATTCCACAATTTCCGGAAGAAAAACGATTTTATGCCGAGTATCCCACTTTTGCTGCAGCATTTTGCAGAACATGGTTTTCCCACTGCCTTCCTCGCCAATCAGGGTGACCAAATCCACCTTGTCCTGAAACGCAGTTTTAATCTCGTTTAAAATAGCGCCACGTCCGCCGCCGGTAAAAAACTGCGAGGTATTACACTCTTCCTGAAAAGGAGCTGGGCTCTCGTTCTTTTGTTCGACATCCATCATGATTAACATTTAAACCTTACAGCGAAAATCCATGCTGTATCTAATAGGAAAAGCACGGTATGATAGCATCATCCTTGATGACCAAACCATTTCAATACCATTTACTTTTATAATTTCATTACTATTCATTAGTACCTTACTCCTGAAAAGCTGTCAAAAAAAACAGGTGCGCACCGACTCCGAAAAACTGAAAGCTTCTATTGAAACTCTAAACTTGTTCGTAGACAACCAAGGTACTTCCTCCCCTTGTGCATAGCCGTCAGGCTAAGCAATCTGCCTTGTCTGCCAATAGTTTTTAACTAAATGAAGTGATAGCACAAAATGACGAA
>JAOZQU010000224.1:136-5744 GCA_029932055.1 Desulfocapsa sp. | reverse complement strand
CCCACAGCCTTAGTGTCTGCCACCGCCGCATCCTCCCAGGCTCCCTGCCCGGCACAGATGATGATGGTCTTACGCCGATACTGCTCTAAAAGACTCTGGTCGTTAAGATCCGGCAGATAACTTATTGGTGAGTTGAAATAAACATCCTCCACCTGGCCGGGTACTAGACCAAACTCTGCACAATCCAACCTGTACAAACCGCTTAAGGCCAGCACCCCCTGGCAGAGATCTGGATGTTTCAGGAAGAAATTCAGACTGTGATAGGCCCCCATACTGCACCCATTGACCATAACTTGCATATCGCCCTGACAATCCTGTCGGATAATGGGCAGAACCTCGTTGCAGATATACTGATCATAGGCCTCGTGACGGCTGTTACGCTCTGACGGGGAAATGGAAAAATTGTACCACGACTCTGCATCAACACTGTCCACAGCGTAGATCTTAATTTTCCCCGCCTCGATATAGGACTTGATTGCATCGATCATACCCATGGTTTCGTAATCGTAAAAACGGCCCATGGAACAGGGAAAGACAAGAAAAGGTACGCCCCAGTGGCCGTAGACATTGAGTTCCATATCCCTCTCCAGATGGGGACTGTGCCAACGATGATATTCTATCTTCATGCGGAATTCCTACTCTTCTCTTTCATATTACAACTCTTGGATAAAGGATGTTATTTCCATAACATCCTGCTCATGTTCAGCTCGGAAGATGTAACCAATATCGCCAAGAGCAGTGCTGAAGACGCCCGGCACGGACTGGACTTCCATGATATAGGAACCATAGCGCTCCATGATTGCTTCATGGCTATAGATATAGTTAAAACGGTTTTTACGGCTTACGTAGCAACAATGGTATTTTTGCTCATACTCCAGAGGTGCGGTTCGCCCATTGACAACTTCGGCCCACAAAGCATAAACGTCAATATCATTGGCATAGTTAAACATATCGGTGGTATAGCCACCAGGCGGACGCATATTGACCTCAAGGGCCACATAGTCGGTTGGGCCGGTCTTAAAGAACTCGATATGGAAAAATCTCTCTTGGACTTTAAAGGCGGAAACAGCCTTACGCCCGACCTCTTCAAGCTCCTTGGGGATGTCTTTAAGTGAATAATAAAAGACATGGTCCTCGTTGTTGACCACCTCCATAATGCCCTGGCTAAAAGTATGGGCAGTACAGAAGATGATATTGCCGTTTCGATCTGTCAGGCCATCAAAAGAAAAAATAGTGCCCTTGATAAAACCTTCCATTATATAATCATGCTCTGGTTTTTGCTTAATAAAGGATAGCAGTTCCTCCTTGTTGTGGATCTTGAAGGTATCAAGAGCACCAACCCCGTCGTCTGGCTTAGCGACAACCGGATAGCCAGCCTCCTTAATTACCTCCTCAGCTTCATCCAGAGTGTGAACAACCTTACCTGGAGCGACTTTGATACCAGCTTCTCGAAAGACTTCCTTCATTCCAGATTTACGCCGAATAAATTGCATATCAGCAGGTTTCAGACCCTTGATGTTGAAATCCTGGCGCAGCCTGGCATCGGTGGCCAGCCAATACTCGTTATGGGATTCAAGGCGGTCGATTTTGCCGTACTGGTGGGTAAAATGACCACAAGCTCTCAGGAGAGAATCGTAATTATGAAGATTGTCGACCATATAGTAGGCAGTCAGGGAATCCTGTACTTCTGGAGTCAAGGTCTCCGTCGCCCCATCGCCGATGCCAAGGACATTTACCCCCAATGCCTTAAGGCGGCTGCAAAAAGGAGAATAGTTGGGCGGAAACTGGGGGCAAAGGTAAACGAGGTTCATAAATTATTCCTTTTGGTCAATAACCTTTTTGGAGATGCTAACAGATGTTTCGGTTAGGAAGAGGTAGAAAAATGGTCTGTCAAATACTGAACCAGACTACTTTTCTTTTCTCTTTTTATCAAGGTACTGCCCACCCTTCGGCAACAGAACAGAAACAATATTGCCTCACTGTTCATCTATTCGTAGCGATAGTGCTACACTATTGTAGGAACAAAACAACACTTTTTCGCATTGGTGCAACATGTTTGATTTTTGTGTCATGTTGAAACGACACTATCGTGGCGATAGGATTTTGCGATTTTTTTATTTTATATAATGTTATATCAGAATGTTACGGATATTGGCCTTGTTTTTATCGGCCTGTCCCATAAACTGGCATCGTTAATGCAATATAATAAGCAAGAAAACAAAAAAGATTATAAAATCACCCAAATACGGAGGACATCATGACTACAAACACACAAACAACAACAACAACAACCACAACTCAAATTGAAGCAGGATACGAAACTTCTAAATTTGCTCTCGGCTTAGGAATGGCCATGGCAGCCTTCGTTGGTATCTGGGGAACTGCATGTCTTGCAAGTGCAATGATAAGCATGGGGCCACTGAATGTTATACAGGGATATATTACCGCAGTAATCGGCTAATACAGTAAATAGAATATACAGAATAAATAAAGACAAAAGGACAACACCATGAAAGAAAATACTTCAAAAACCGGATCAAGAATAATATTAGCAGCAGGTTCAATAATGTGTCTTTGGGTTGCAGCAGCTCTTACCAGCGCTCTTTCCTCAGTAGGTTGGTCAGTCAGTGAGTTGGCAGGACAGTACATGGCAGCAATCGGGATGGTTAAACCTCTGCATACCCTGGTTGATTACTATACACACATTAAAGGTATAGAATATCTGATTTGTGTAGCTTTCTTTGTCGCCTTCCCAGTATTTTTTAAATATGTTAATAAGGCTCCAGCAAAGGTTGCATCTGCGAAATAGCAAATACTCAATAAGGGCATTGCCCTGCATCTCTAACCTCCTGTTTCTCGAATAGCACATTCGGTGAACAGGAGGTTTTTTTGTTTCGTAGCCACAGTCGTTATTGCAGGAGGTCGTGGGTTATATAGCTCCTTAACTATTGAATGGTCCCTGGTGCAACGGATAAGGGTGCTGTTATCCCATTTGATAGACACGGCTGTCCCCCTTGTGGGTAACTTCAAATCATGATCCTGGTATCTATCCTGACTGAATGAATTTTTAATGCATCTCTATAGTTCCAATTTTGCACGCTGTTTTCAGTGGTCGGGTAAAGTTTTAGTGCTTGCAATATGACAGAGCGACCTTGTGTTTAATCAAAAAATTGATAGGATAAATTATAAGCCTCACATCATTGGCTTTGCTTGTAAATGGGACAACCGTCACAATTGTCAAGGTAGCGTTGTCATATTAAAATATCAGGATATCAAAAGATGTTCTCAAAAATTTATTTTAAAGCTCTGGCACTGATAGCACTCGTCATAGCGGTTTATACCGGGGTGATTGTGTTTTTCGTCTCGCCAAAAATTGAAGAGCGGGCAATCCATCTCGAAGAAAAAACAGGGAAGGCACATCTACAGGAAATTGTAACGGTTGTCGATTCTACAGCTCGGGAACTGAGAAGTTATGAGAAGAATTCGATTGCCTTTCATAAAGAAGAGTTGAAAAATATCACCGATGTTGCTTTTACGCTGGTTGAAAAACTACATGCCTCTTCACAACCTGAGTCAATAAAGAAACATATACTTGCTGAAGTGAAAATATTTAGAGATAATTTATCGAATTTTTATCGGCATAGTCAGCAGTGTGATCCACCTGAAGACATGCAGAAAGTTATCAAGGAGTTTGTTAAATTATATAGATATGATGGTGGAACAGGATACTTTTTCATCAACCGAAATACCAGCTGTATACTCCATCCCATAAAGCCGGCTCTGGAGGGAATGGATCTGGTGAATTTAAAGGATACGGATGGAAAATACTTTATCAGGGAATTTGTAAAGCTCACCGAAACTTGGAAAGAAGGTTTTGTTTCATATAAATGGCTCAACCCCACATCAAAAAAAATTGAAGATAAATTAACCTATATTTTCTATTTTGCTCCATTTGACTGGATCATTGGTACGGGGGTATATTTTGCTGAGGTAACGCGGCAAACCCAGAAAAATGCGATAGAATATGTCAGCAACCTTCGATATGGCGAGAATGAATATTTTTATATCAGTGATTATAACTCAGTATTGATCAGCCATCCGTCTTTGCAGGGGAAGGATATGTCAAAGGTGACAGATCCCCAAGGTATATCTATCGTCCCCCCAATGGTCCAGATAGCCCGAGAGCATGGGCAAGGCTTCCACAGTTATTCCTGGAATAAACTGCAAGGCACCGATCAATTGTACAAAAAATTGACATTTTCTAAACATATCCCGGATTGGGAGTGGGTTATTGGTACCGGGATCTATCTTGACAGTGTGGAACTTGAGGTAGAAATCAAAAAACGTGATTTGATTAAAATTTTACGGAAGTTGCTGACCACAACAAAAATAGCGGATACCGGTTATATTTATATTTTTGACTCCAAGGGAAACATGATACTTCATCCCAATTCAAATATTGAGGGAAAGAATTTTGCTGAACTTGAAAATCCAGGCAAAAATAGTTTTATCCTGGATGACCTGATTGATGCGTATAGATCGAGAGGGAAAGTGCTTTATTATACCTGGGATAAACCCAGTGATAAAGGCAACTATGTTTACGAGAAAGTATCGTGGATCGATTATAATAATGATTTTGACTGGTACATCTGCAGCTCAGCTTATATTGCCGAGATTAATTCAACAGCCAATAAGCTGAAACAATATATCTGGATCACTTCTTTCATACTGCTTGCCCTGGCACTAGTTATCAGTGCCTATCTCTTTAAAAAATTACTTAAGCCAATTGAAGTCCTGTCACGCAAAGCTTTACAGGTTAAAAATGGTGATTTAAGCGTCAGGAGTCAAATCCGGGTTGATGACGAAATTGGAACCCTGGCACAGACATTTGATGGAATGTTGGACACCATTGAAGATAATATCAATACCCTGGACAGGAAAGTAAATGAACGGACAAAAGATCTGCAGGAGATGAATCAAAAACTTGATTATCTGGCCTCCCATGATCCGATGATAGGGATTTTCAACAGACGTAAGTTTTTTGAATTGGCGAGTCAAAAATTTATAGGCAATTCAATAAATCTGTATGGTGCCATGATGGATATCGACAAGTTTAAAAAGATCAACGACACCTACGGTCATCCGGTCGGTGATTTAGTGATTAAAGCTGTAGCCGGAACCATCAGTGAACATCTTGAAGAAGAAGCTGTTTTTGGCCGGATCGGAGGTGAAGAGTTTGCAATTGTTTGTCGATATCCTACGCAAAAGGATGCTATGAAGTATTTTGAATTGCTCAGGGAAAAAGTTGAACAATTGGAAATCATGACTGAACGCGGCGACTTGATTCAATGCACCATAAGTGTAGGGGTTGTGAAAACAGACAAAACTATCAGGACTCTTGATGAGCTTCTGCACCGAGCTGATGAATTATTGTATAAGGCAAAAGGCTCAGGACGCAACAAGACAATTTTCAGGATTTAGGGCCTGGTCGCTCGGTCTCTTTGTTAAATGAAAAATTTAACCTCCCTCAGGGTGCAATACAAAAAAGTACAATTGCTTCAATGCAATTTATTCAGTGCATATTATTGATATACTGTAGGTTTTGGGG
>JAOZQU010000224.1:0-103 GCA_029932055.1 Desulfocapsa sp. | reverse complement strand
TGTTTCGCTACGCTCTACCACAACCTACACGCCCACAAGCAATTCCTTATCCAATGTTCAACGTCAGACATCCCACTGCAAGCGTTCATGTTTGTACTTTTGT
>JAOZQU010000223.1 GCA_029932055.1 Desulfocapsa sp. | reverse complement strand
TACAGCAATCCCGAGGATAAAAAAGATTCCCCAAAATTGAAACAGCCTGGTCATAGATGATTTTTGCTTCATTTATTCTGTGAAGTAAATACTGAGACATGAATGTCAGTTAAAAGTTGAAAGTTGAACAATAATGACAAAACTACAATCCTGATGATTTTCACTGTCTAAAATCTTCTCGAAATAACCTCATGGGAATGACGGGATATTGAAAAGTTTAAGTTTTTACGATGCCATCAAGTAAAACCATCTCAACTCCTTAATACTTTTTGCAGGGCCTTACCAAGCTGTTCAAGATTATATGGTTTTTTGATATAAGAACCAACTCCAAGAGCTTTGGAAGCCAAGACAGCACTGCTTTCTGAAAATCCACTGGCAATAATTGCTTTTTGGGAAGGATATAATTCGATTATCTTCTGATAAGTCTCCAGACCATTTATTCCCGGTTCCATGAGCATATCAAGAAGCAGAAGATCAACAGATTTTTTACTGCAAAAGTCAACTGCTTCTTCTCCGCTGGAGACCGTATTAACAGTGTATCCTAGCAATGTGAGCATTTGAGTTGCAATATTGCGCTGTTGCTCTTCGTCATCGACCACCAGAACAGAGCCGCATCCTTTGAGGCTTGTAATACTTAGCGCATCGTTATTCCGACTTATCTCTTCATGACAGGGAGGGAAGTAAAGGGTAAAAGTTGAACCATTTTCATCACTCTCAACAGTTATATATGCCCTGTGATCTTTTATTGTGTTCCAGACAACAGCCAGTCCCAGGCCTGTGCCGCTGCGGCCCATCACTTTTTTTGTATAAAAAGGTTCAAAAATATGTGCAAGATCGTGTTGGCCAATACCTGAACCGGTGTCTTGAACCGTAACTACTACATATTCACCGTCCTGAAGTGATGAAGAAACCATTTTGGCGGGATCAACACTTTGATTGGCAGTTGATATCAAAACACTGCCCTCTGTATCAATGGCCTCAACCGCATTGGTTATCAAGTTCATCAACACTTTTTGAATATGTACTTTGGAACACTTAATATTCCATAGATCTTCTGTGAACCGGGAGTCAATACGTATCTGTGGATGCAGTGATTTGAGTTTTCCGCACTCTGGTGAACCGAGATACTCCTTTATGAGCATATTAACAGAGCTAACCTCCTTGACTGTCGCCACACCTCTGGCCACAGTGAGGAGATCAGCAACAACTGCAGCAGCACGCTCTCCAGAGTTTTGAATAGCTTTAATGGGCTTATATAAGTCATCGTCTTCCGACAATTGCAGCAGCAGGAGTTCGGGATAGCTGACAAGACCGGAAAGGATATTATTCAGGTCGTGAGCTACCCCCCCGGCCATGAGTCCGATAGCCTCCATCCTGTGTGCCTTCTGCAATTTTTCTTCGGCAACAAGACGTTCACCTTCTGCCTTTTTTTGATCTGTTATGTCACGGGCAATATGTACAGCACCAAAAATATTCCCTTCGCTATCCTCTACCGGGGCAACAGTAATAAAAAAATGACGCTGCAATCGATTGTCAAAAAATTCCATGGTGTGAACCTGCTGATCCTTCATCACCAGTAGATGTGGACAATAAGAAAGAGGTTCGTCGGTTCCATGAATTGATTCATAGCATTTGCTGGAAATCAACTCTGCAAAAGACATGCCCAGTATCTTTGCCGTAGCCTTATTGGCTCGAAGAATACGATGCTGATCGTCTACGATATAGATCATATCAGGCACAGCATCAAAGGTTAGTTCCCATTCAACTTTTGCATTGGAGGCCATTCTTTCAGCCTGTACCAGTTTACCAAGCACTTTGCCAAAGGTGAAATACAAATAACAAAGAGAGAGAATAAAGAGAAAAGATGTAAACAGAACGGCCTTAACAATAAAAGCCTTTTTCTCTGCCACAAGGGCAGTAATTTCCTGAAAGACAACAAGCCCTCCGATTACCTTTCCCTGATAATTTTCCACCATGGGATGGGCATGCAGGATAAAGGTTCTGTTATCAATTACAATCTTTTGATCACCCTTATCCAATGAGAAGTCTGCGGGGAGTTGGTTAAATATAGATTTCCCTTTGGTTAAAAGACTATATGATCCAAGATCAATTCCCTCTTCTTTTGAAAGTCTACCCACTTTCATCCAATTTTCGCGTAAAAAAAACAAAGCAGCATTGGTATCCAGGCGCGCTCCCACAGCCGCAAGCAATTCATCGGCCTTAATGCCAAACTCCAAGGCTCCAATGTAAATTTCGTGAGAAAAAACAGGAATCACAATCCGATAAAATGCCCCATGGCTCCCGATTTCATAGCCTGTTAAGAGTTCTTTTTTTTCATGAACTGCATCAACAATTGGACGAATAGTGGCCAGATTATCACCATAAAAACCAGGATCATGCATACGTAAAAACGTTGTTGCATCAGGTAGATGGAAATGCAAAACATGAAAAAATTCATTTTCTTTTTGCAATGCCCTGTATTTCGGCAGAACCAACTTATAAAGCAGCTCTCTGTCCCGTTTTGCAAAAGCTTCTATAATCTGAGGATTGGTCAGAAGTACACTTTTGATTCGGGATTCATAAGGTACAAAGGAGAGTTGCTGAATCGAGTAAAGCGTAGAATGCATATTCTTTTCAGCCATCTCGATGTTATGTTCAAGGGTCTTGTTGGAATAGGCTATCCCCTGGTAGAGAAATGCCAGAGACAATATCAACAGAATTAAACTGACGAGAAAGATTGCTTTATTCTTTTCACTCATATCAAAGAGAGACTTTGACTCTCTGTAGCAGATTGAAATAATGAATTTCTTCTATTTTCGGTATCTCCTCATTTTTCGGAATACACCTGAATAGTTACCAATTTTATTGTTCTTACTTCCTGTTTGAATGCTATCACAAGCAAGAACCTAAACTCAAGATCAAAAAATTGTTCGGTAAAAAACTGTAACACTCCACAAGAGGGTATAAACTCCGACTTCGAATGAAGTTATAAAGTAGAAATGAATAGGAACTATAATTCCTTTTATATGGTAAGAAATATCTTGAATTGTGCATTTAATTCATTCTTTAAGCAGTTAACAGCCCAACTCGCTCTTTTTTATTACAATGTTTGCTACAGCAAAGACGCTACAAATGATCAAAATATATTTTACTTTCTCAAACCAAATCATTTGAAATCCGTTTATTTTAAAAGACTCTATATTTGTCACAAGGAGACATAAAATGAGTACTGCAAAAATATCAGCCAACAAACAACACGAGAACATTAACGAATTAAAACGTGCCTTTGCCTACAACCTTTTCTACAAACAGGGTGTTACCACCAGAACCGCCAGTTTAAATGATTACTACCTTGCTGTTTCCTACACCCTGAGAGACAGGATGCAACATCTCTTCATTAACTCTGTGGAGGCTCTGCTTGATAAAGAATCCAAAGTTGTCTGTTACCTGTCTGCTGAGTTTCTCATGGGTCCTCATCTCCACAACAATCTTGTCAATCTCGGGCTCTATGATGATTTTTCTCATGCCGCAGAAGAAAGCGGGCTGAATTTAACAGAAATCATCAATCATGAAGAGGAACCCGGCCTTGGCAACGGTGGTCTTGGAAGGCTGGCTGCCTGTTACCTTGACTCGCTGGCTTCCCTTCAAATTCCTGCCATTGGCTATGGTATTCGCTACGAATACGGTATGTTTGACCAGGAAATCGAAAATGGATGGCAAAAAGAAATCAGTGACCGCTGGCTCCATTCCGGTAATCCATGGGAGATCAAGAAGCCGGATCTTGCCTGCGATGTTGGATTTGGTGGACACACTGAAATATACCATGGAGAATATGGCAAGCGTCGAATACGGTGGATACCTGCCCGGGTTATCACCGGCATCCCATACGACACACCAATCCCAGGGTATAAAGTCAACAACGTCAACTGCTTACGACTATGGAGCGCTGAAGCACACGCCTCCTTCGACTTTGCAGACTTTAACACTGGTGATTATTACGGAGCAGTGGAAGATAAAATAAGCGCAGAAACCATCACCAAGGTTCTCTACCCCAATGACGAACAGTTTCAAGGTAAGCGTTTGCGTCTGGAGCAGCAATTCTTTTTCGTCTCCTGCTCCCTCCAGGATATGATCCATGTCCATCTCTTTACCCACGAATCACTTGATGATTTTCATGATCATTTCACAGCTCAACTGAATGATACGCATCCATCAGTTGCAATACCTGAACTGATGCGACTTCTCATAGACATCCATCACTACGACTGGAAAAAAGCCTGGGACATTACACGCAACACTCTCTGCTATACAAACCACACCCTCTTACCGGAAGCCATGGAAAAATGGGATCTCACCCTGTTCGGTGACCTGCTCCCAAGGCATCTTGAAATTATCTATGAAATTAATCATCGTTTCCTTGAAGAGGTGCGAATGAAGTATCCTGGTGATGACGCACGATTGAGCAGAATGTCCGTCATTGACGATTCCGGCCCTAAGTATGTGCGCATGGCAAATCTTGCATGTATAGGTTCCAAGGCTATTAACGGAGTGGCAGCCATGCACACGGATCTGCTTCGCAAATACACTCTGGCTGACTGGAACTCAATGTATCCCGGAAAGATACGCAACGTCACCAACGGAGTGACTCCCAGACGCTGGATAGCTGTGAGTAATCCTCGCCTGACAAGGCTGATCACAGATGCCATTGGTGAAGAATGGATCACTAATCTTGATGAATTAAGAAATCTGGAACATCTAGCAGATGACACTGCCTTCCAGGAAGCCTGGAACACTGTCAAAGAAAAAAACAAACAGGATTTTGCAGCTATTATCAAAGACCAGCAGAATATACTTGTCAGCCCTCAAGCCATGTTCGATGTTCAGGTAAAACGAATCCATGAATATAAGCGTCAACACCTGAATGTGCTCCATATCGTCACTCTTTATAATAGAATAAAAGCCAACCCTGACACCGACATCACACCCCGCCTCTTTGTCTTTGGCGGCAAGGCAGCACCTGCCTATTTCATGGCTAAGCGAATGATAAAACTCATTACTTCCATCGCACGTGTTGTGAACAATGATCCCGATGTCAGGGATAGGCTCAAGGTCTTCTTTATTCCCAATTACAATGTGAAAATAGGACATGCCGTCTATCCCATGACTGACCTTTCAGAACAGATCTCAATGGCTGGGAAAGAGGCCTCCGGTACCGGAAATATGAAATTTTCCATGAATGGTGCATTAACCATTGGTACTCTGGACGGGGCAAATGTTGAAATCCGTGAAGAAGTAGGGGCTGAAAACTTTTTCCTGTTCGGCCTGAATGTTGAAGAAGTCATGGAACGACAGGCAGCTGGGTATAATCCCATGGACTACTACCAGAACAATGATGAACTGAAGGGTGCAATTGACCGAATTGCATCGGGTCATTTTTCACGTGGTGACCATGAACTGTTCCGACCGATTGTTGACTCTCTGCTCTATGATGATCAGTACATGCTACTTGCTGATTATCAGCAGTATATTGACTGTCAGGCCTGGATAAGTGAGGTGTATAGATGACAGAAAGACATGGACTAGAATGTCAATCTTAAACACAGCTCGAATGGGCAAGTTTTCCTCGGATCGATCAATTATGGATTACAGCAGAAAAATCTGGGATGTTAAACCCGTTCCGGTGGAACTAAAATGGCAGCAACTTCCGGAAAATGGAGTTCTTTTTAGTGCTAAAAACTCTAAGAAAAT
>JAOZQU010000222.1 GCA_029932055.1 Desulfocapsa sp. | reverse complement strand
TATTCCAGATCACAAAGGTTGATTTTTTACCTCTCGTTATTGATCAAATTGATTTGATCATTCAGCGTCCAGAAATCATAAACAATACCAACCAGAAAAACTCCCCCTGTTATAAGGTAAAGAATTCCTGATATCCATTTACCCTGATAAAATCTGTGGATTCCAAAGATGCCGAGGAACGTCAGGAGAATCCAGGCAATGTTGTAATCAATGGGACCTTGCTGGAATTTTAAGGAGGCGTTTCGGCTCATGCCTGGAATAAGAAATAGATCAACGATCCAGCCGATGAAGAAAAGGCCGAAGGTGAAAAAATAGAGTGTACCTGAGATTGGGCGGCCATAGTAAAAGCGATGGGCTCCAAGAAATCCGAAAATCCAGAGAATGTAGCCGATGACCGGCGTGTGGGACTCTTCATTATAATCTGCTTCCATTATTGTCTCCTATGTAAAACAATTACTTGTGCCAGCTCTCTGAACCAAGTTGTTTTTTCATTTTTCTGACACGTTCCCAAGCAGTATGAATACGATTCTCAGAAATTTTATTATCTTTTATGGCCCTGTCCACAGCGGGAATAATTCGTTTTAGAATTTTTGGATCATATTCTAAGTTGTTGCCTATAATAATCATGTCGACTCCTGCCGCAAGGGCAAGGCAGACAGATTCTTCAAGTCCATACTTATCTGTGATGGCTTTCATCTGCAGGTCATCGGTCAGTACTGGCCCCTGAAATCCAAGTTTTTTACGCAGAAGTGTTTCAATAACTGCAGAGGAAAGGCTGGTGGGATATTCCCTGTCAAAGTTCTCGTGGAAGAGGTGTCCCAGCATCACACTGTCTGCCAGGTTTTTATGTATCAATCTTTCATATGGAATAAGTTCTATCGGTTGCCAGCTCCTGCTGATATCAGTAAAGCCAAGATGTGAGTCGGTCTGTGAACTGCCGTGTCCGGGAAAGTGTTTGAGACAAGAGAAAATATTCTGTTTTTTATGTTCTCTTATCCATATTGCAGCATGGCGAATAATAGATTCCGGGTCGGCAGAAAAGCTGCGCTGTAATTTTCCGATTACTGGATTTTCGGGAAATACATTGACATCAACCACAGGTGCCAGATTGAAATTGATACCGAGCAACTTGAGAGTGCATGCCGTGCATGCCGCATGAATAGCTGTGAGTGTGGCATCATCCTCTTTTCCCAAATTTTCGGCGCTTAATGTTTCCGGAAATCCAGATTGGGATTTCAGCCTCCGTACCAACCCGCCTTCCTGATCTATGGTGATGAGCAATGGTGAGGAAGAATAGTGCTGCAATGATGTGGTTAAGGCTTTGACCTGAGCAGGGCTCACAATATTATTGCGATTTTTTTTCCGGGCTAACAGCCTGTCAAAGAGAATCACTCCGCCCAGATTTCTTTTCCTGATGTCAGCCACTATGGGGTGGTGCTGATCAATTGACCCTCCTTTGAATCCCAGGATAATCAGTTGTCCTATTTTTTTTTCCAGTTTCATGGCGTATGCATAATTTTGTTGGTTGATGAAAAGTGTTTTTTTGAGTGTAGCACCGGGACTCCAATAAAGACAGGGCAAATCAAGCAGGAAAGTGTTCGAAACTGTAGCCGAAATGTTTATCTGTAACGTTTTGAATTGTAAAGTGTTTTCTGGTTTTGGTCAAAATGTCGACGCTTTTGCAAGGCTCAAATGAATGGCATACGGGCAGGAAAAGAGCATGTGTCAAAAAATTGAATAAAAAGCCTTGTAGTCAATGCTGACTTGTAATATGCTGAAAATATAGAAAGAAATTATTTATTATGTTTTAGGACGTTGGTTTTTCGGTGTTTTTTTTGCTGGCATGACAATTGCATTAGATGAGTAATGTAGGTAAATGACGTAGAAACATGACGTAAAAAAGTGACGGAAGGTACTAAAGATATTTTTTCTTTGAACCGATACAAGTAATAACCGAGAGACCTCATACAAAGGAAAGTAAAAAATGAGTATTACAACGTCAATGTCGCACACATCACCAGCAAACGATAAAATTGATCAAGTTATGGTGGAGCTTGATCATTTCCGTCGTCAGACAGAACGTCTTGATCTCATGAATAAATTGCATGGACGTATGGCTGGCGTTCTTGATGTTTCCGGAATGATCGAATCCTATTCAGTATGGTTGATGCCTCACGTAGAGCATGAATTGATAGGTTATAAAAATCAGGTTCGTTCCAAGAAGCATCTTTTTTGTTCAGGGCATGGCCCGAAACGTCGTTCCATTATAGCTTTTGCGGAAAAAATTTTAAATGATGCTAATCAGGAAACCACAGCCTATATAAGTGAAGATGGTCATTATGGACATAAATGGCTCATTGAAACTGCTGAAGATGCAGGAATTCTCATTATTTTGAAAGATGAAAAAGCGCTGGCTGATGTTGAAATCAGTCTGATCAACGAGTCACTTTTAATCCTGGCCGAATCTCTTCGACGTGGCTTGGAGTATGAAGAACTTTTTGAAAGTGCGAGAAAAGATACTTTAACCGGGCTTGCTAACAGGCGGGTTTTTGAAGAACGTATCAGTGGTATCATGGAGAGTGCCAGGCGTTATAAGCGCCCTTTGACCATGGCTTCGCTGGATCTGGATCATTTTAAGCAGGTTAATGACAATCTTGGCCACCAGCAGGGTGACCGGGTACTTAAACAGGTTGCCGAAGTTTTTAATCGGGCAATTCGTTCAACTGATATGCTGGTACGTATTGGCGGGGATGAGTTTCTGCTGGTTATGGACGAAACTGATCAAAAAAATGGCAGAATTTTGGCGGAAAGGCTCTGTAAAGCTGTCAGTGATATGGAAATCTGGTCAGGTCCCAGCACAAAACTCGGTGTGTCCATTGGAATGACCCAGTGGAAAACAGAAGAGAGCCTTGATGAGTGGATGGAACGAGTTGATGATATTTTATATAATGCTAAAGCTGATGGTCGTTCCAGGGTGAATCTTTCCTGATTAGCAACTTTTGCAGTAAAGATAGTATAAAAAAGGCCGATCCTGTAAAGGATCGGCCTTTTTTGTGTTTTATGTTACGGTAGAATTGTTTATGCAAGGGTTATATTAATAGGTATTATGTGCATCTCTCTCCGGCGCTGTTCAGTATAGCCAAGCGACCATTCGCTACAGGTTGCGTTGTCTCCAAGAAGTTTGTCTACTTCAGCAACAATTCCTGCCACATTAATAACAGGATGCCGGCTGAATACCTGTGGTAAACCTTGTGTCAGGTTACAGGCCAGGCAACAGCCAGGGCGTTCATGGAGTTGCAACTCCATGGTCAGGGCCTGCCCATTGGTCCCGCCATATCCGAGTTTTATATCATAGGCACCTTCATTGGCATCGCCAAACAGAGCCTCAAAAAAATCATCTGTACGCTCTTTCGGGAAAAACTGCAGCAGGGCCTCTGGAGTAAAGAGTAAGTCGATTGTATTGGTATCCATTGTATTTTATGTATGATTTGAAATTTATTTTATTTTCAACTTTTGCCGATACTTTTTACTAACACATTGATGCGCGATACTATAAACGACCTGACACTGATGTCAACCGACGTTGCAGCTGAAAAGCCTCTGTGGTAGAGTGATGGCCATGGAAAATGATACCTTTCAAAGTCCTGAGGACTCTCTAATGTCTTCAGTTAATCTTGATGAACTCAATCCGTCCCAGCGTGAAGCTGTAACTTCTACCGAAGGTCCTCTGCTTGTTATCGCGGGTGCTGGAAGCGGCAAGACAAGAACCCTTGTCTACAGGGTGGCTTATCTTTTAGAGCAGGGCGTTGATCCGGGAAAAATTCTGCTGCTCACCTTTACCAGGAAATCCTCCCAGGAAATGCTCTGGCGTGCTGGACAGCTGCTCAATGAAACCTGCCGTCGTGTGGAGGGAGGAACGTTTCACGGGATTGCCAATATGCTGCTTCGCAGGTATGGACACCACTTGGGTTTTGGCTCCTCATTCACCATCATTGATCGGGCAGACGCTGAAGGGATTGTAAATCTTTTGAAAGGTTCCCTGGGGCTTACCGGGCGGGACAAGCAGTTCCCCACTAAAAGGGTACTGGTTAATATTCTCTCGGGCTCTGTAAATAAATCCATAGCCATTGATGATCTTGTCTATGAACACTATTCACATCTCAGTGAACATGTGGATGATATCTTAAATCTTGATAAGCATTACAAGGAGTTCAAGTTCAACAACGGACTCATGGATTATGATGATCTGCTGGTAAACTGGAAACGCCTGCTGGATTCGGTACCAGAAGCAAGACAGGAGATTGCGGCACGCTATTCACACATCATGGTGGATGAGTACCAGGATACCAATCTTATTCAGGCGGAAATTGTCAGGCTCCTTGCCCATGGGCATGAAAACGTGATGGTTGTGGGTGATGATTCCCAGTCGATCTATTCTTTTCGTGGAGCTGATTTTTATAATATCATGCGGTTTCCCAAGGTGTTTGCGAATACAAAGATCATAAAACTTGAAGAAAACTATCGCTCCAGCCAGCCAATCCTTTCGCTCACCAATGATATTATCCGGAATGCAACGGAAAAGTATGCCAAAACCCTCTTTACTCAGATTGAAGGTGATCATAAGCCCCGTCTTTTTGCGGGACGCGATGAACGCGAAGAGGCGAACTTTGTAGCAGGGAAGATTGGTGAATTACAAAGCAGGGGAATAGCTCTAAATAATATAGCAGTGCTGTTTCGTTCCGGTTTCCATTCCTATAAACTTGAAATGGAGTTGAACGCTTCCGGCACTGATTTTGAAAAACGTGGTGGCATGAAGCTGACCGAATCCGCACACATGAAGGATGTGATTGCCTTTCTTCGGCTGAAAGTGAACCCAATGGATACACTTTCCTGGAATCGTATCCTCCTCCACCTGGATAAGGTCGGGCCAAAGACAGCCCGCAAGATTGCAGACACCATTACCACGGCAGTAAATCCCTGGCAGGCCCTTGCCGACTATCCTTGTGGGAAAACGTGGAAACATGGTGTCGAAAAACTGGCACGTCTTTTTCTGGCTATGGAAAGGGAGACAGTGCCGGCTGTACTGTATGAGTTGGTTTGGCCCTATTATCAGCCATTGTTTGAGAAAATTTACCGTGACGATTTTCCTAAACGACAAAAGGATCTTGATCAGTTGAAGTCCATAGTCGGCGGCTACGAGGATTTGCAGAGTTTTGTTGATGATACCACCCTTGACCCGCCGGAAACAGCTGGTGTGCGCTCTGACGAAGAGAGTGAACGATTGATTTTATCTACCATCCATTCCTCTAAGGGATTGGAGTGGGATGCGGTTTTTGTAATGGGTCTTGCTGATGGTCGATTTCCCCATGCAGCAGCAGGGCTTGGAGAACAGTGGGAAGAGGAAAGGCGACTACTTTATGTGGCAGCAACAAGAGCTCGGAAATATCTTTATCTTAGTTATCCACGAGTGCTTATGACCCCTGATCGACAATTCCGGAGAGTTGGAATGTCGCCTTTTTTGTCAGAATTGCGTGCCGGGCTTTTTGAACGTGTGGACAACCAGGGAGTGCAGAGAAGTGTCCCTTCTTTTTCACCCGCTCCTGCCTCTGGAGCAATGAATTTCACCAAAAAATCAAAGAAAAAAAAGCTTTCTGTGAAAGATTTAAAACAGGGTGTCAGAGTAAAACATCCATTTTTTGGTGAAGGAAGCGTGAAGGGGAGTGTGAAGGGGCGTTCTGTTGATGTGGCTTTTGA
>JAOZQU010000221.1 GCA_029932055.1 Desulfocapsa sp. | reverse complement strand
TCAGGGTGACCTGCCATGAGCCCAATGGAACGGTTTCTCCGATACCCCCATGCCATTATTGCCATTGCACTGGTTGGGGTGGTGGCTGGTGTCCTAGCTTATGTGACCCTTCCCATGAACCTTTTCCCTGAAACCAACAGACCTGTGGTTTCCGTGGTGACGCAGTGGCCTGGGGCGGTAGCCAATGACGTGGCCACTGATGTAACCCATCCCATAGAGGTACGTCTCACCGCGATCGATGGCGTGCGCCGGGTTACCTCCACCTCAAAAGATGAAGTTTCAGCCATTCAGGTTGAGTTTGAATATGGTAATGACATTGATACTGCGGCCACCAAGGTTATTACCGAGCTGCGGCGGGTGCAGAGCCTGTTGCCGCCAGGTGTGAAGGATTCCCTTATATTCAAGATTACCGATGCCGCCAAGCCTTTGATGGTTTTGGGTATAACTTCGGCTCCTGGTGTCCCGCTTGATTCCGCCCGAATACGAAGGTTGGCTGAAAATCAGCTTCGGGACCGGTTGTTAGGGATTCCCGGGGTGGCTGAGGCCGAGGTATTCGGCGGTGACCGGATCGAAGTAGCTGTCGATCTTGACCGAAACAAGCTGGAGGCCCATGGCCTGAGCTCTGCCGAGGTGGCAGGCGCCTTGATTGGCTCCAATGTTTCCATACCCACCGGCCTTGTCCATCGCCTTGGGAAACGCTATTTGTTGACGGCAGAGGCATTGGCCATGGGACCGAAGGACATCGAATCCATAATGGTACCGGTGGCCCATGGAGCTTACGTCAGGGTCGGCGATCTCGGCACGGTTGATTGGGGCAGGGCAGATGCGACCTCTATCTACAGGGGCAATGGAAAAATGGCAGTTGCGATTTCCCTGCTTCGCAGTGAAAACGGGCACGCCCGTGAGGTCATTGCCGAAATCCAGAAATATTTGCCGCAGATAAAAAAAGAATTTCCCATGCTGCACATGGAGACGACTGATACCCAGGGCCGGCTTATTGACCTGACCGTAGACAATATGCTCAGTTCCCTGCGGGATGCGGTAATTATGACGCTCTGCGTCATTTTGATTTTTCTTGGCAATACCAGGGCATCTTTTATAACGGCTTTGTCACTGCCCTTTACCTATGTTCTCACCTTTGCTTTTATGAAGCTGCTGGGCTTTGAGTTCAACATGGTGACCCTGACCGCTATTATCATTGCCGTGGGCCTGTTGACCGATGATGCCATTGTGGTTATTGAAAATATTGAACGCCATATCCGGGCCACGGGCAAGGGCGGTCTCAAGGTGGCGGCCCAGGGAACATCGGAAATTCTTCTTGCCGATATTGCCGGTACGATAAGCACTATTATTGTCCTTGTACCGATCATGTTCATCGGCGGTTATGTGCAGAACACGCTGCGGCCGTTGACCGTTGTCCTGACCATATCCCTTGCCTCATCCCTGATTGTTTCGGTGACCATTATTCCCCTGCTGGTTCCATGGCTGCTGAAACCCGGTGCACCTGATCCCATTGCCCGGCTCCTAAGCCCTTTTGAGCGTTTTATCCTTGACCCTCTGCGAGAGGTGTATATTGCCCTGGTTGACTGGGGGTTGACCCATAGGTTTCTTGTTCTGCTGGTTATGGTCGGACTGTTTGTCATTTCCGCCCGCCAGATGCCCATGCTAGGCAAGGAGTTGATGCCACTCATGGATACAGGTGTTATTTCGATTGATTTTGAAGCCCAGCCCAATATTGATGATGATGGTATGAAAGCACTTGCCGGCAAGGTGGAGCAGGCAATAGAGACGGAAGTACCCCAAAAATGGATGCTTTATATGTCAACCGTGATCGGAGCGGAGCCGGGAGTGAAATCTTTTGGCGCATCCCGGCTGCTGCAACAGGGGACGGTTACCGTTAATATGGTGGACAGGTTTCAGCGCGATCGGACGATTTATGATATTAACCGTGGTATTCGTACCCGCCTGAAAAAAATCCCCGGCCTCATTGCCTCCAATGTGACGGTATTTGGCTCAACTCCGCTTTCCTCGATCCGTTCAACGGTGGATGTGATGATCAGTGGCCCGGATACTTCGGTCTTGAACCAGCTGGCCGATGAGGTCATGTTGCGCCTGCGGAATGTCCGGGGGCTGACCGGTACGGAGCGGAGCTGGCAGGGAATGTCGACGCGGATCAATCTTGATGTTGATTCGGCCAGAGCCCGGCTTTATGGCCTGACCGCCGCAGATGTCGCCCACCAGGTGGCTGCTGCCGTGGGAGGCATACCCGGTGGCACGCTCCGTATTACCGGCGAGAACCCCATTCCGGTTCGTGTCCGTTTCCAATTGCCTCAACGTGCGGACAAGGAAGAATTACAGGCAATTCCGATCAGAACAAAGGATGGCAAAACCATCCCCCTGACCCTGGTTGCAACGCTGAAAACCGCCTATGTGCCGACAGCTGAGACTCACCAGCGGCTGCTGCCCACCGTTGATGTACTCGGCTACCGGGGCGATATTGCCGTCACCCACCTCCATGAAAACGTTCAAAAGGCACTGGCAGGCCTCAAACTCCCACGTGGGTATCATTTGAGTTACGAAGGTGAAATTAAGCAGCTGGGTGAATCCTTCAAACGGCTGGGAAAATCCTTGGCACTCGGGCTGGCATTTCTCTTTTTAATGCTGGCCATCACCTTTAAATCGTTCCTTGATCCACTTGCCATTATGATCAGCCTGCCGCTGGCCCTTGTCGGTGCGGCCTGGGCCATGATGCTGGCCGGCAAACATGGTTGCATGCCCTCGTTTATGGGCTTTATTCTCCTGATGGGGATCATCGTTAATAACGGTATTCTGCTGGTCGATTTTGCCAAGGTGCGCATGAAAAAAGGTCTTGACCTGCGGGAAGCAATACTTGATGCAGTTCGTCACAGGACCCGGCCGATTCTGATGACTGCCGGCGCCTCTGCCGTGGGTATGCTCCCCATTGCTCTCGAGTGGGCAGTGGGCATAGAACGGCTCTCCCCCATGGCCGTCGTTGCCATTGGCGGGCTGGTGGCGGGCACCTTCCTGACCCTCTTGGTAGTGCCGGTGCTGTTCCATGTTCTGGAAAGCGGTCGCATGCGTGTTAAATCCTGGTTTCACCACAATGTATCGTAAGGGGCTGTATCCTGTTGATGGAAGAATTTATTTTTTATCTTGGAGGAAATGGTATGAAAAATTTTGGAAAGAAAAGAAGATTTATACAAGGCAGCATCCGTCTTTTCCACCCGGGCCTACTGCTGTTGCTGATGTCAATTTCGCTTATACCTGGGGTGGTACGAGCCGCCTCTTCTCCCCAGGGGTTTCATGCCAGGGTGATTGACCGTTCTGCCGATGAACTTGCCCGGCGGGATTTCATGTCGGTCTGTCCGCCCTTTTCTCTTCGCGATGAAAACGGGCAGGTCATTGATCCGGTGCATGGAGTCAATGATGGCAAACCATATAGTCCTGAAAAGACATGCGGCAAGTGTCATGATTATCATTTGATTACCAGCGGTTATCATTTTCAGCAGGGCAAGGATGAAAAGCTTTCCCCGCAGCTTGCCGGGATGTATCCCTGGATGCGAACTCCGGGACAGTATGGAGGGCGTTACTGAAGCGCTGCCCCGAATTATCGCCAGTTGGCGGAAAAAACAAATAGCAATAGCCGGGAAATTGATCTGACCTCCTATACCTTTGTCCAGACCTGCGGCGGTTGCCATCCGGGCGGCGGACCATCCGAATTTGACCGCAATGGCAAGCGCTATGACACCTTTGCCGCTGATCCGGCAAACAAGATAACTTCTGGTGGCAACAATAACTTCGACGGCGACTACTACAAGGCACGATGGGCCGAGAGCGGGGTGCTGGAGGCCGACTGTCTGATGTGCCATCTGCCGGAATATGGATATGCGTTGAGGAAAAAACAGGTTAAGGCACAGAATTATAAATGGGCCGCAACCGCCGGAGCAGGTTTTGCCGCTGTGACCGGCAGTGTCGGCAAGCATGAGCAGCCGCAGGTCAGATATAATTTAGAATTATTTCGGAAAGACGGCAAGATGTCGCTGAATATAGTCAGGGAAGTTCCTGCGGAAAACTGTCTTCATTGTCACCGGGAACCGGACTGGAAGAAAAAAGGCGCCTCGTATAATTTTCGTACCGATGTCCATCTTCGGGCCGGACTCAAATGTGTGGATTGCCATGTCACCGGTAGAAAGGCCAGTGATAAGCGTATTCGCGGCCGGGAAATGCACCAGATTGGCAAGGGAGATGATCCCACCGGTTTGGTTCGCAATGATCTTGATAACACCATGCGTACCTGTGAGGATTGTCATTTCAGAGGGGAACTTCGAACCAAGATAGCCACTCACCGGGGAATGCCGCCGATTCATCTGCAGAAGATCGCCTGCCTCACCTGTCATGTGCCGCAGCGACAGGCCAAGGCTGCGCTCATGCAGGATAGCACGGTTTTTAACAATGTTCCGAGAATCTCCGTCCCTGGAAAACGTATCTGGACCTTTTACGGCCCGGACATGAAGCCCTGGAATCTGTATGGCGAAGCCTCAACGTTTACAGCGGAACGGCAACCGCTTTTTCTCTATGATCCGGTTCGAATGTGGTACAAAGGGAAAATATATCCCATGAACCGTATTGACAGTATCTGGCTGGCCATTATGGATAAAGACGGAAATATCACCGGCCAGCCCTACATGAAAGATCTATACAAGATGTGGGCTTCCCATCGGAAATCTCCGGAGAAAAACCTGCCGGAACTTTCTTGTATCGTGGATGATAACCGGGATGGCGCCCCGGAGGCCAATCGGCCTGGAGAAATCAAGGCATTGTTACAGGCGGTGACATCGTATCTGCGCAACCAGAATGAATCGTTAAACGGCAGACGGGTTGCCCTGGTTTCAGGTTCTGAATACACGGTGGACGGCACAAAGTGGCAAGCCTTGAAGTTCAGACCCGAGCCGTGGCAGTATACGCCCTATTCCTCGGTGTTCAAATTGAGCCATGATATCATGCCGGCGGACAGCGCCCTTGGAGCCGGGGGATGCACCGACTGCCACAGCAACAGTTCGCCGTTCTGGCAGCAACCTGTGATGGCCCGGCCCTTTACCGGTGATGCGGCTACCGCTTCCTGGATCAGCAATGCCCATCTTCTCGGCCTGAGTGATCTTGGCGTGAAGTTGGGTTCGCTGCGCCATGAAATTCTTGAACCCGTACTCTTTTACGGGCTCCTTGCTGTTTGCGCCCTGTTCTTTATTATTCTGTTAGCCAATGGATTTTCAGTTGCTTCCGTGTCCTGTGCTTCCCTGACGACGGATCCGGCCATGCGTCACATGCTGGCCATCCTCGGCGTTGCCGTGCTTGGTCCGGCAATTATTCTCCTCGGCGGCGATCTTCTTTCCTCGGAGGTGATCGGCATCCTGGGTAATGTTCATAAAGCAGTAGCCATACTCATGGTGCTGGCGTTGCTTTTTATCATTGGCAAAGGGGAAGGCAATACATCTGTGCTTTTTGTTGCCGGATGCGCGGGAATCGTTTTCATGGCCGCCACTGGTGGTATTCTCCTGTTTGCGGATTCCATGAATCTCCGGCAAATTGTCTTTACTCTGCATGATGTCGGCGCTGTTCTGCTTGTTGCCCTGGCAATTTTCAGCCTGGCCATCAGGATAATTTGTACGCACAGGTAAGGTGGAGGGGGGCTCTGGTTCCCCTTCTTTTTGTCCGGCAGACGTGCCCCTTGGCGTGACTTTTACACCCCCATGGTGAATGAGATT
>JAOZQU010000039.1 GCA_029932055.1 Desulfocapsa sp. | reverse complement strand
TAACTAAATGAAGTGATGGCACAAAATGACGAATTCAAAACATTAATAATTAACCATTATCAATTGATTATTGATTATTGATAAAAATATTCATTTTGTAATTTGCTGAAATAACTGCATAAATAATTAATAATCAATTATTAACGACTAATGACTAACGCTTAGCTTGACGGCTATACCCCTCAAGGGGGCACTAAAAAAAGTACCCTGTTTTATTTACAAGAAATTTCCTTATAAGGCACTTATCCAGTGAACTTAACACTATTTCCGGTTGAACCGGGTTACCGTTTATTCAACTTTCAGTTCGCGAGTTAAAAGATCAATAACGGCAGTAGAACAATCTTTTCCGTTATAAAGTATTTCGTAAACCTGATCGAGAATAGGCATTTCAATTTTCATCCTGGAAACCAGATCATGAACGGATTTTGTTGTCTTTACTCCTTCTGCAACCATTTCCATCTCATCAAGAATCTCGGGAAGTTTTTTTCCCTGGCCAAGTTTCAAACCAACCGTGCGGTTTCGACTAAGATCACCAGTACAGGTAAGAACCAGATCTCCAAGGCCGGAAAGGCCGGAAAAAGTAACAGGATCAGCACCCATGGCTACTCCCATGCGTGTCATCTCTGCAAGCCCTCTGGTGATGAGAGCGGCTCGGCTGTTTAAACCATAGCCAAGGCCATCACTAATGCCTGCTGCAATAGCAACAATGTTTTTTAGAGCAGCACTTATCTCAAGGCCTATCATGTCCTGAGCTGCATACACCCTGAAGCGTTCACTCACAAAAACTTTTTGCAGGTACTGTGCTTTTTCCAGCTTATCACAACCGATCGTGACCAGTGTAGGAAGTCCCTGGGCAACCTCTTTCGCGAAAGATGGCCCTGAAAGCACGGAGAGGGTTATATTTTTGTTTTTTAATTCATCGCCGAGGGTATCATTCATAACCTGAGTCATGGTCATGAGAGAGCTGTTTTCAATGCCTTTAACAGCGGAGACTATACAGGCCCCTGCTTGTAACCATGGAGCAAGCTTTTCAAAGACTGCACGATACCCATGGGAAGGGACGACCATACAGACAACTTCTGCATCAGTAACAGTTTCTTTAAGATCCGCATTAATCTCAAGTGATGGTGGAAAAAAAAAATCCGGAAGGTATTTTTTATTTTCTCTATCCCGTTTAAGAGCAGCCACATGTTCTTTGTTATGACTCCAAAGTACAGTACGCAGACCTTTTCCGGAAAGTACTCCTGCAATAGCTGTTCCCCATGAACCAGCCCCGATAACAGCAATTTTTTTTACTTGCATTTTACTCATCACTACTCTGTTCGATCTCTTGTCCTTCTTCGTCCTCATCTGATTCTTCTTCCGGAGCCACAAGATCCATGG
This sequence comes from Desulfocapsa sp., assembly GCA_029932055.1. Classification (GTDB taxonomy): domain Bacteria; phylum Desulfobacterota; class Desulfobulbia; order Desulfobulbales; family Desulfocapsaceae; genus Desulfocapsa. The sequence goes on along the minus strand of JAOZQU010000039.1, from coordinate 18,856 downwards.
CAACAACCCGTTCTCCATCGGCAAGCTTAATAAGACCAACTCCCTGAGTAGTCCTTCCTATTATGCGAACATTACCCATGGGCATACGTATCATTTTACCGGAATCGGCGATGAGCATAACTTCAGAATCATCATCGACCTGCATCCCTCCAACAACCTTACCATTTCGTTCACTGGCCTTAATTGCAATTATTCCAAGACCACCACGTTTTTGAATACGATAATCTGCAACAGGACTTCGTTTTCCGTAACCATTTTCAGTAACAGTAAGAATAGAAGAATCAGAATCAATAACAATTGAGCCAACAACAACATCATTTTCTCTCAGTCGTATACCACGAACTCCTGCCGCTGTTCTTCCCATTGTTCGTACGTCACCCTCATGAAAATGGATGGAAGAACCATTTTTAGAGAGAAGAAATATAGTGTTATCTCCAGTGAGAATATGAGCAGAAATAATCTCATCATCTTCATTTATGGTGAGTGCTTTCTTTCCACGTTTCAAGGGTTTAATAAATTCCTGAAGACTGGTTTTTTTCACCCTGCCAAGACGAGTAACCATGAGAATGGTTTTATTGCTTTTTTCATTCTGAAGATCGGAAACAGGTAAAATTGCGGCAACTTTTTCACCTTCTGCAAGGTTTAAAAGATTAACAATGGCTCTTCCTCTAGCTGTACGGCCAGCTAATGGCAGTTGATACACCTTTCTCCAGAAAATCTTCCCTAAATTCGTAAAGAACAGGAATGTATCGTGGGTAGATGCAACAAAGAGGTTGGAAACAAAATCTTCTTCAACATTTTTCACCCCGAAAACACCCTTTCCACCACGTCTCTGTGAGCGATAAATACTCACTGAATTACGTTTGATGTATCCGGTATGGGTGACAGTTACCGCCATGTCTTCCTGGGTAATCATATCTTCCGGAAGAATTTCATCCACGGCGTCGATTATTTCAGTACGTCTTTCATCACCGTAAGTTTCTTTAATTTCAAGAAATTCATCACGGATTATTTTCATAACCAGTGCTTCATCACCAAGAATTTCTCTTAAACGATCAATCTCAGCCATTATTTCTTTGTAATCTCTGATGATTTTATCACGTTCAAGACCGGTGAGACGTTGCAGACGCATATCAAGGATCGACTGAGCCTGAATTTCAGAAAGATCAAAACGGCGTATCAACTCTGCCTTGGCAACTGCTGGATTTTCTGAACCTTTAATTAATTCAACAACTTCGTCAAGGTTAGTAATGGCAATCTTAAGGCCTTCAAGAAGATGGGCTTTTTCTTCAGCTTTTCTCAGTTCAAAGGCTGTACGACGGTAAACAACAACCTTTCGATGAAGAATAAAATATTCAAGAATCTGTTTTAAATTAAGAACTTCAGGCTTATTGTTTACAATTGCAAGAAAGATAATACCAAAAGATCGTTGTAATGGTGTCATTTTATAGAGCTGATTTATCACCACTTCAGGAATTTCGTCTTTTTTCAATTCAATAACAATACGTTCACCATGTCTGTCTGATTCATCACGAACTTCAGATATAGCACTAATTTTTTTATCTTTTACAAGAAGGGCAATTTTGGTAACCAGAGTTGCTTTATTTTGCTGGTAAGGAATTTCAGTAACAATGATAGCTTCGCGTTTACTTCCCTTTATATTTTCAACATGGGTTCGCGATCGCATGAGAACACTGCCGCGTCCGGTTTCATAGGCTTCTCGTATTCCTGCTCGACCGCAGATAAAAGCACCTTTGGGGAAATCCGGGCCGGTAATGATAGTGATCAGTTCATGAACAGTTATATTGGAATTATCAATCATGGCAATTAAGCCGTTCATAACTTCGGTGAGATTATGAGGCGGGATATTGGTTGCCATTCCAACGGCAATACCGGAAGATCCATTGACCAGCAGATTGGGAATCTTGCTGGGCATAACTAATGGTTCTGTCATGGAGTTGTCATAGTTGGGACCAAAATCCACGGTATCTTTTTCAAGATCGTTTACTATTTCTTTATCAATACGGGTCATTCGTGCTTCAGTATAACGCATGGCAGCTGGAGAATCGCCATCCATGGAACCGAAGTTACCCTGACCATCCACTAGGGGATAACGCATGGAAAAGTTCTGGGCCATACGGACAATGGTGTCATAAGCTGCCGTATCACCATGAGGATGGTACTTACCAATAACATCACCGACAATACGTGCAGATTTTACATACGGTCTATTATAAAATACAGACAGTTCACGCATGGCAAAAAGTGCTCTTCGATGAACCGGTTTTAAACCATCACGAACATCCGGCAAAGCTCTGCCGATAATGACACTCATCGCATAATCGAGATACGATTTTTTCATCTCCTTTTCAATGGAGATGGTCGGGTTTTTTTCTTGTTCTTCAGTCGTCATATAAAATTCCAAATGTTTACAACATTATACTAACACCGGTGATGAACGGTAAGTGAGGCATAAGTGCCTTGATGCTGGTATTAAGTAATTTAGTTTAATAGTACTTCAGATTTTCTTCTTTTTTATTACAGCTTTTATGGATTAAGGCACTAAAATGAATATTGGCTGGTCATCCAGCTTTTCGGGGCTAGATATCCAGGTCGGAAACTTCCAGAGCATGATTCTGAATAAATTCTCTGCGTGGTTCCACCTTATCTCCCATGAGGGTGGTGAAAATATCATCAGCTTGTTCGACATCTCCGATGGTTACCTGGACTAAACTTCGGTTTTGGGGATTCATAGTGGTATCCCAAAGCTGCTCAGGATTCATTTCACCCAGACCTTTATAACGTTGAAGATGACTGCCTTTAAAGGTTTCATTACGAACTGTTTTTATCATCTCGCTCCAGTTTTCAGCAGGAATTTCTTTATCGTCTGATCCCTGTACACCTCTTAATATTGAAAAAGAACAACGAAGAAGTGATTGAATATCTTCAAAAAGACCAAGAGCGGTACGATATTCATTGATAAGAGGAATTTGTGGTCCCAGGGTCATCATTATTTGAGCTTGACCCTGAATAGCAATATCCACTTCATAACAACTTGGACGCCAGCGACAGGGACGAATATTTCCGATTATATGCTTTTCAGAAGATAACCCTTCAACAAGATTTTTTATAAAATCTTCGTCAGCAAACTGATCAGCAGAATTTACATTTTTTTCAAGTAGATAGTAAAGCATATCTTCCCAGATATTCATTCTGCCTAGATAAGCAACAACCTGGCTGTATACTGAAAGTTTTTTGAGTATTTGAATAAGATTCTCTTGTTCAATAATTTCGTTTTCAGAATTTTCAGCCTTTATTTTTAAAATTCGGCAGGCTTCATGAAAAAGATGTGCATTCAGATCTTCCTCTTCCAGAAAATATTGCTCTTTTTTTCCTCTGCCCAGACGATAAAGGGGAGGTTGGCCAATATAAATATAGCCACCTTCAACCAGTGGCAGCATTTGTCTGTAAAAGAAAGTAAGAAGCAGAGTACGGATATGAGCACCATCCACATCAGCATCTGTCATTATTATGATTTTATGATAGCGAAGTTTTTCCTGATCAAATTCATCTCTTCCAATACCGCAGCCAAGTGCTCCTATGAGTTGTTTTATCTCCTCAGAGCCAAGAATTTTTTCAAATCTGGCCTTTTCTACATTCATAATTTTACCACGAAGAGGAAGGATGGCCTGCACGGAACGATCACGACCCTGTTTTGCTGATCCACCCGCAGAATCTCCCTCCACAATAAAAATTTCGCGTTTTGCTGGATCTTTTTCCTGACATTCTGCAAGCTTTCCAGCCATGAAAAGAGAGGTTGATCCTTTTTTTCGGGAAAGCTCTCTTGCCCGTTTTGCTGCTTCTCTGGCTCGTGCGGCCTCCACAGCTTTAGTAAGTATTTTTTTTGCTTCCTGAGGATTTTGTTCCAGAAATAAGGTTAGTTTTTCTGTACAGATTGAATCTACAATGGAAGTTACTTCAGAGTTTCCAAGTTTGGTTTTCGTTTGCCCCTCAAATTGAGGATCGGGAACCCGTACTGAAATAACACAGGTTAAGCCTTCACGAACATCATCACCACCCATCTTCTCTTTCATATTTTTGGGGATAATATCATCACTTGCATAACGATTGATGCATTTGGTGAGTGATCGTCTAAAACCAGATACGTGTGTTCCACCTTCTCTTGTATTAATATTATTAACAAAAGAGAAAAGTCTTTCCGAATATCCATCAAAATACTGAAAGGCTATTTCCACCTCAACCATATCTTTTTCGCCAGTTATAAAGATAGGAACAGCATTAACAGGTGTACGTTTTCGGTTTAAATATTCAACATATTCACTGATTCCACCTTCTGCATGGAATTTATCTTCAGCACCGGTACGTTCATCTTTGAGATAGATACGAACGTTTTTATTTAAAAAAGCCAACTCCCGAAGGCGATTATTTACTGTTTGATAATCAAAAACAGTGGTTTCTGTAAAAATACCAGGATCTGGATGAAAGGTGATGGAAGTTCCTGTACTATCGGATGTTCCAACTACTTCGAGTTCTCCAACACGATCACCATATTTGTATTCCTGACGATATACTTTTCCATCACGTTTTATTTTTGCTACGGCTTTAACGGAAAGGGCATTGACAACAGAAACACCAACACCATGAAGTCCTCCGGATACCTTGTAGGTAGAATGATCAAACTTACCGCCTGCATGGAGGGTGGTCATAACCAGTTCCAATGCGGAAATTTTTTCAGTGGGATGAATCTCCACAGGAATTCCACGGCCATCATCTTTAACGGTTACTCCATTATCTGCATGAATGGTGACGTGAATACGTTCACAGTGACCAGCAAGAGCTTCATCAATACTGTTATCTACAACTTCCCATATCAGATGATGGAGGCCAGTTTCAGCAGTGTTGCCAATATACATCGCAGGGCGTTTTCGAACAGCCTCAAGACCATCGAGGACTTTAATCTGTTCAGCACCGTAATCTTTGTTTTCTTCAGTCACACGTTTTTCCTTTTTCTTGAAGAAATAAAAATATCCATCCATAAGTAGTTGGGATGGATATTAAAAATATTTTAAATAATTATTTAAGACTTTCTAGAGTTGCATGGGCATTATTATACTCAAAAAACCTTCATCAATATCCGATTTCATAAGGCACGGACTGTTATTGGAATTGATATAAGCATCAACCACATCACATTCCATAACTTGTAGAGCATCGATGAAATAACGGCAGTTAAAACCGAGTAAAAGTGGTTCACCATCATACTGTACATCCAATACGTCTTTTGCATTTCCAAGATCAACATTCTGTGAACTGAGAATCATTTTACCATTTTCAATTTCCAACTGAATGGTATGAAAGATATCTTCAGTGAAAAGGTTGATTCGTTTGAGTGAATCAAGGAAAGGATTTTTTTCTATCTGTATTTTATTTTCAAGCTGTACAGCATCAACTATGGCACTGTATTGTGGAAAATCCCCCTTTTTAAGACGTATAACCATGATAGATTCATTATCTTTGGCAACGAGTTGTTTTTCTTCAAAAGAAAGTTCAACAGTATCACAATTATCACAGAATTTTTTGAGTTCCTGAAGACCTTTTTTGGGGATTAATGTACCCGGTTGGATATTAAGAAGATCTATATCTGCTGCCACATACTTTTCCATGATAGAAAGACGATGGCCATCGGATGAGATCATTCGGACATAGGATCTTTCATCTCTTTTTTCTGTTTCAAAAAGAACATTTGTCAGGGAATAGGCATTTTCTTCATCGTTGGCAACAGAGAAAATTACTTTATCAATAAGATCTGCAAAAATACCAGCCTCAAAGGAAACAAAATTTTCTTCATCAAATTCTGGAAATTCTGGATACTCATCACTTGCCATACCAGCAAGATTATAGGTACTCAGGCCTGCAGATATTATAACCCAGCTGTTTTCAGTTTCCTGTATAGAGATTGAATCAGACCCTGATTCACGTACAATCTCGAAAATCTTTTTGCTTGGAAGAGTTAAGGTTCCTTGGTCATGAATTTCTGCAGGTACTTTTACCCGTAATCCTATTTCAAGATCAGTTCCTGTGAGAATGAGACTATCATTTGTAGTTTCAATAAGGACATTGGAGAGAATGGCCAGGGTAACTCGTTTATTTGTGATATTTTGCAGGCTGTTTAGACCTTCCATTAAGTCAGATCGTGCTACAGTACAATTCAGTGTCATGGGATATCTCTTTATTAAATAATCTTTTTATTATTGTTATTAGGGCGGTTAGTATGTTTAAAATAAGGTTAACATATTAAAATAATAAAAATTTTTATAAACAGTGCGTTGTGGAAAAAAAGAGAAAATTTGTTAATTTCTAGTTTTTAACAGCTTATCAACTAAGTTATGAATAATCTTTTAACAAAGGCTGTTGAAAAATTGTTGATAAGAAAGAAACAATCAAAAATTTATATGGAAAAACAGCATGATAATAAGTAACTTTACTTTGCATTATACTAGTGTAATGCGGTTAAAAAAACAAGATTTTTAAATGATATTTTCCTATCTGAAGAGTTATTGGAACAAGGGAATTTGAATGGATAAAAAAAGAACTGAAAAGATAGATAAATTATTTATAACTGCTTTAAATAATAATGTTTTTCCTGGAGCTGCTTTTTCTTTTTCAAGGTGGTCAGGTGGGGACTATGATCGTTTGGTGAGATATTATGGATATGCTGAACAAAAACCTGAAAGAAAAACACTTGGCAAAGATTATATTTTTGATCTTGCCTCTCTTACAAAACCCCTTGCAACTGTTCCTGTTTTACTTAATCTTTTTGAAAAAAAAAGTATTATGCCGGAAACAAGACTGGCTGAAATTTTTTCATTTTGTCCCCTTGATAAGAGCGAAATTACAATAGAACAGCTCATGTCGCATAGAGCAGGTTTTTCTCCTCATAAAGAATATTTTAATGAACTTTTTAAAATTCCTGAGCAGAAAAGAAGAATGGAGCTTTTAAAAAGTATTTTTAGAGAAAGCCTGTTGGCAAAGCCAGGAGAAAGTCATTGTTACAGTGATCTTGGTTTCATGCTTCTTGGTCTTATAATTGAAAAGATAACAGATAAGAGTCTAAGTGAACTTGCAAGTTCCTGCATATATACTCCTTCAGGACTGCAGAATGACCTTTTTTTCCCTGGTTTGTCTGAAAAAGGAGATAAGCCCTATGTGAGTACTGAAAAGTGTTTATGGAGCGAAAAAATGCTTTCAGGGATAGTGCATGATGATAATTGCAGAGCCATGGGAGGTGTTGCCGGGCATGCAGGTTTGTTTGGAACAATCAGGGGAGTGAGCCGTTTTTGTGAACAACTGCTTGATCAGTGGCAGGGTAGAGGGAAGTGCCAAGCATATTCAAATGAGCTTTTATCGAAAATTCTGACACGGGTAGGACAATCAACATGGACCATGGGTTTTGATATGGTTTCTGAAAAAGGTTCGAGCAGCGGTAGATATTTTTCAAAGGAGAGTGTTGGCCATCTTGGTTTTACCGGAACATCATTTTGGATAGATCCGGTAAAAAATTGTATTGTGGTTTTGCTTAGTAATCGGGTTCATATCAGTCGGGATAATTGGAAAATTAAGGAGTTTAGACCCATTTTTCATGATTTACTGATGGGGAAGTAGTTGATAATATTATAAAATAGTTGGGAGGTTTGCGATGTATATTGTCTTTTGTGGTGCTGTACGCCAGGTCACCGGCTCCATGCATATGCTTGTGACGGATGATGATGTGCTTTTGTTTGATTGCGGACTGTTCCAGGGAAAAAGAAAAGAAAGTGCGGAGCGTAACCGGGTTATTCCGTTTGCTCCTGAATTAATTTCATCGATCTTGCTTTCCCATGCCCATATTGATCACTGCGGTCGTATTCCTCTCTTTACCAAGGATCGATTTAGTGGTCGTATTATCTGTACTAGAGCAACTGCTGCCGCTGCTGCACATCTTCTCAGTGACTCTGCACGCATTCAGGAGTCAGATGCAGAATATCTCAATTATAAAACCGTTAAAAATTTCATGCAGAAAAGGAGTAGATCTTCGGGCAAAACAAAAATTTCGCACAATGAAGCAAAAAAGATAAAAAAACTCCTGCAGTCTAAAAAAAATGGCTTAAACACGGGTGAAATTAACCGCTTGCTGGCCAAATATAATCTTAATAAAGTGGAACCTCTATACACAAGCAATGATGCAGAAAATGCGCTGGATTTTTTTAAAGGTTATCCGTACAAGCACCCTATTGAGGTAGGGAAAAACGCGATATGTACTCTTTATGATGCCGGTCATATCCTTGGTTCTGCAATGATTCATGTGAAAGTTCGTGAGAAAGGTGAACAGTATTCGATACTCTTTACCGGAGATATTGGCCGTTTTGATAAACCAATCATTGAGGATCCTACTTTGGATTTTGCTGAAGAAGATCGAGATATTGATTTGCTGATTATGGAAAGTACCTATGGAAATCGCTTGCATGAACCGGTCATTGATTTAAAACCCATGCTTAAGAAGGTAATAATCGAGAATGTAAAGCGTGGTGGATCTATTTTGATCCCAGCATTTGCTTTTGGTAGAACTCAGGAAATTATTTATTATCTCCATGAACTTTATATGGAAGGAAAAGTACCAAAAATTCCGATTTATGTGGATAGTCCACTGGCAAATAAATTGACAAAAGTATTTGGTGAACATCCAGAGACATATGATGATGAAACCCATGAAACATTTCTTGAGAACGGTAAAAATCCCTTCCTCTTCCCGGAAATTAATTTTGTCGGTTCAGTGGAGGAGTCCATGGCACTCAATCGGGATGAACGACCTCACATAGTGATTGCTGGTTCAGGTATGTGTGAGGGGGGCCGTATTCTTCATCATCTCAGGCATAAAATACAGAGTGAAAGAAATACGGTGCTTATTGTGGGGTATATGGCAGGCAATACCCTGGGAAGAAGACTTCTGGATCTTGGTCTGGAATATGAAAAATCGGGGCGAAAAGGAGAGGTTCCGACCATCAGGTTCTATAATTCTGAATACCAGCTTAAGGCACATATCATAAAGCTTGGCGGATTCAGTGCCCATGGTGATAAAAACGAAATGACCCGTTTTTTAAAAGAGTCGAATCTCAATATCAGGAAAATAGCAGTGGTACATGGTGAGGAGGAGCAGTCACTTTCATTTGCAGAGTATCTCCGACAAATGAGTTACGACGCATTTGTTCCGAAATTAGGTGAGTCGGTACGATTGGGATAGATTTGAGTCTGGCAGATAGAGAACAAATAAAAACCCCCACTGTAACAAACGTTACAGTGGGGGTTAGTTCTAGCTTTTATAGAAAAAGAGCTTTGACTACCACCAGCAAACTGTCTGGTCAGCAGCAAAAATTTTCTCTACGAGCTGGTCGTAATCTGGAGCATCAACATTTAAGTCAAAAGAATCAGCATCACGATCACGGTTCAGAATTTCAACCAGTGTTTTTGTATCATCACTGGGAGCTGAACGATATACCTGTAAAATTTTCATTGTTATCTCTCCTTATTCAGCACAAGCTGGTGGTGGCTCATTGGTCTGTTTCGGAATGCCAAAAGGAATAATGTAATCAGCCTCACGCATAGCCTCACCAAGTTCTTTGAGATCGATCTCTTTGATCAGATTCTCTTCAAGCTCGGCATCATATGTTACTTCAGGAACTGGAGCGCCACAGCTGTATACCTGGCCTTCCATATCCATGATCCAGGAAATATTCTCTTTCATGTAGGTAGAGAAAGGAGGAAATTCGCCGTTAAAGATAACCGGGTAGCCGTAATGATTTTCTACAGCAAGGCCCAGTGCGGAGCGAACACCGTCATTGTACATACGGTTCGCTATCAGAATATATACTTTTAAAGATTCCATTTCATAAGCTCCTTATAATACGATGTACTTTCCGCATTCGTCAAGCAGAGCGCCGTGGAATGCTTGAGTTCGCATCTGGTTGCCATTCAAACCGGCAGGGATATCAGCAGCAGAGTCATAACCTTCGCAGGTATAACTGTCAGCACAAATGGCGATATTGTCCTCTCCGCACAGATCTGCAAGAGCTGCAAAACGGGGATCTTTGGTTAAATGGATTGATTTAAAGGTAAAGAAAACCATGGGTTGTTTGCCGGCTTTTTTGGCAGCTTCGGCAACACCAATCACGTGCCGCATATGTTGTGGCGAGGTGACAAAAACAGCAAGTTTATTTGGATCAGCAGACATTATGCTTTATCCTCCGTTGTTAAAAAAACTTAATTGGAAATCGCTAATCAACCTTTTTTTACGAAAAAGCTGATATAACCGGATTCCTCTTTCTCTCCAAGATACTCGTGTCCTGCGCGGGCACACCAGCCTGGGATATCATTACGGGAACCGGGATCGGTACCGTCAATCTGGAGGATTTCACCAGATGCAATTTTGCCAATTTCTTTTTTGGTACGAAGAAGAGGCATTGGGCAGCTCAGGCCTTTTGCGTCAAGTGTAGCGGCTACAGCAAGTCCGTCTTCAGCAACTTTGATGTCACTCATGTAATGTTCCTCCTAGAAATTTTGTTTCGGTAGACTGATAAACCTAATTGTTTTTCTGTCTGAAAAGACTTCACTCAGTATACGGATGCGTACACTGATACGATAACAGTCAGACGTATACTTTAGGCGGGAGATTATGTCAAGGGCAAAATGAATGGTTATTCAAGTGGTTCATGGGTACTTAACTCACTGTTTTGATAGTTGAATGAAGCAAATTTTTATGTCAAAAAGAATGGTTATTTTGCCTTAGATGCTTGACAAAAGCTGTGTGCAAGGGTAAAAAAAAAACTCTTATTCAAATAAAGTAAACCGTTACTAATTTTAATCAGACGGAAGGAGGAAAAGTATGAGTGAAGAAAGTGTAATGGGAAGTAAGGTGAAATCACTTTACAAAACGTGTTGTCAGTCGGAGTGGAATCCAACAGTGGTCGGTGCTATTGTTGCTTTTCTCTCGCTTCTGATTATGGCCTGGTGGCGTCCCTGGGGAGCAGTTGGTGCCATCAGAAACTGGGGTGACTGGGTTATTTATGGATTGAATACCGTTATAGGAGCTGAGAATGGACTTCTTGGTCTCTATGATGAGGCACCGAAAGGTATTTTTACAAGTTCAGGTTCTGTAATTGGTATTGGATTTATTGGTGGTGCTTTTATTTCCGCTTGTCTTGGAAAAGACTTTGCTTTTCGGATTCCCCCGCACCGCGAAATGGTGAAAGCTGTAATAGCCGGTATTTTAATGGGTATTGGTTCTACATTTGCCGGTGGCTGTAATGTCGGTGGAATGTATAACGCCATTGGAAACCTTGCTGCAAATGGTTTTACCATGTGGTTTGGACTTGTTATCGGTGTTCTTCTTGGTTTGAAATTGCTGTACATGGAGATGGAATACATTTCATGGGGTGACGGCGGTTCGGGAACTATTAGTATTCCCAATGGAGTTCAGAATCTTCTGGCCATAGGCGGCATTGCTGTTCTTATCTGGGGTGCTTATGCCTATGCCGGAAATGAAGATAGCGACTATATTGCATCGCTTTCTGGAATTCTTATGATCGCTGCAGCACTTGGTTATACCATGCAGCGTGGACGCTGGTGTATGGTTCAGGGTTTTCGTGAGCCTCATATGACCGGTGACTGTACTCTGGCAAAATCTGTTGCTCTTTCCATTCTGCTGCTTGCCATCGGTGGTGCAGTATTGAAATACAGTGTGCCTATTGCCCATGGTGGGGATCCTGTTTTACACCCGATTAACTATGTGCGTGGCACTTTTGGTTGGGGTGGTGTCGTTGGTGGTTTTATTTTTGGTCTTGGTGCCATGCTTGCCGGTGGTTGTGGTTCCGGTACCTTGTGGCGTGTAGGCGAAGGTCAGATAAAACTTATCATGGTTGTACCGTTCTTTGCTCTTTCCAACTCATTGATGACCAAATGGTTCCAGAATTATGGACCGGATGAGATTAACCTGGAAAGAGAGGGTGCTTTGGGATCGTATGTCTACCTCCCGGATGTCATGGGATATGGCCCAACCCTGCTCTTGATAGCTTTTATCATGATGGCCTGGTATCTGATTGTGACCTGGAATGAAGACACCAATAAATTGATTGTTCCCATGTGATTTCAGGGGCAGTCAGTTTTTCTGCTTTCGGGTAGAGAGTTTTGATATAATCGCAGTTTCCACCTTTTTGTGGAAACTGCGATTTTTTTTTGATTGATCAAGACAGGGGATGAATGATATGATTTCTTATTCGACATTCAGCACTTTGTCCTATAAAATACGAATATGAATCCCCCAAAACTGCGAAAAGATACTCTGATTCAGCGTGATGCCTTAAGTAAGGCTGTGCAAAAAGAGTACAGCAGCAGGATAGTGAAACGCATCATTAAAATGACGCAATTTCTATCTGCTGCAACCATTTTTACCTATGTTGATTTTCGCTCCGAGGTGATAACCGGAACTTTAATTGAGTATATGCTGGAATGTGATAAAAATGTGGTCGTTCCTGTTACTCTTGTTAAAGACAAAGATCTGCTTGCTGTTTCAATCACCGACCCGGCCGGAGAGTTGGCACCCGGTTACTGTTCCATCCCGGAACCGATTGTTGCAATAAGAGAAAAACAGAGGGTTTCTCCTGATATAATTGATATTATTTTTCTCCCTGGTTCGGTTTTTGATGAACGTGGAGGAAGAATGGGCTACGGTGGCGGGTACTATGATCGATTTGTTTCGGCAAAAGCCCCCCAGGCTCTGCGGGTGGGGCTGGCCTATGAACTGCAGATGGTAAAACATGCGCCTCTGCAGGATCACGATGAGTTTTTGGATTTTATTGTAACTGAAGAACGAATTGTAGTTGGAAGTCGTCAAAAAGATTGAGGAAGATTATGCGTAAGACAGCGATATTCAGGGATCCTCTTTTTATAGATCACGATCCTGGTTTCGATCATCCGGAATCACCGCAGCGCTTGAAGGTGATCTATGAAGTGCTTGATAAAAAAGAGGTGAAGGACTGTTTTTTGTATCCTGAGTTTACCCCAGCTCCTCATAAAATTATCGGGTTGAATCATAATTCTGCGCTCATGAACCGGGTGGCGGAAACAGCCGGTAAAATTTTTGATGCCCTTGATCCGGATACTAAAACATCACCTGATTCCTATGCTGCAGCAACGCTGGCGGTTGGAGCCCTCACCACCGGGGTGGATCTTCTCCTTGCTGGAGAGATAGACAATGGTTTTGCCCTTGTCCGCCCTCCCGGTCACCATGCTGAAGTGGATCGATCAATGGGCTTTTGTCTTTTTAATAATGTTGCTGTGGCCGCTCATTATACAATAGCCCATTGTGGTTTGAAGAGGGTGATGATTGTAGACTGGGATCTCCATCATGGTAATGGCACCCAGCACTCTTTTTATGACTCTGATAAGGTATTGTATGTCTCCACCCATCAGTTTCCCTTTTATCCCGGTACTGGTGATGTCAGTGAAACAGGAAAGGGTAAGGGAGAGGGCTATACAATAAACATTCCTCTTCCCGGATATCAGGGAGATATAGATTATGCGACAATTTTTAATGATATCATTGTGCCTGCGGGAAGGGAGTATCAACCGGAATTGATTCTTGTGTCATGTGGCTTTGATATTTACAAGGATGATCCTTTAGGTGCCATGGAAGTGACTGTAGGTGGTTTTGCCTATTTGACAAGATGTATGGTCGAGCTGGCCAACGAGGTGTGCGGAGGAAAACTTCTGATTACACTCGAAGGTGGTTATGATCTTAACGGTCAACGCGATGGGGCCATGGCTGTGTTGTCGGAACTTTACGGGGCTGCACTGGATACAGGCCATGCAACAAATCTTGATGAGAGGCGTGCAAAAGAGCTGGCCGTGGCAAAATCCATGCATCCTGCCATTGATCTGGCAAGAGATGTTGCAAAAAGGTTTTGGAAACTGTAAAAGTTGTTAGTATAAATTGTTTTTATCAGTTGGAAATTTTCACTTATTTCGTGTTTTTTTAAAAGAATTTGGTAAAGGTACTTATACCCCCTCGAAGTCGGAGTTTATACCCCTTAAGGGGGGTACTAAAAAGAGTACCATGGTTCTTTAGGGTACTTCCTGTGGGATATAACTGTTTGAGTATTCGAATTTTTTGAGGATAAAAGGTTTGGACGGAATACAGGCAAAAATATTGGTCGCAGATGATGATAGCATGGTACGCACTACTGTATCGAAAATTCTGGAAATGTTCGGCCATACCGTTATATCGGTCAATGATGGTAAGTATGTCGCAGACGTTATTGATGATTCTTATGACGTGATCCTCCTCGATATCAATATGCCGGGGATGGATGGTTTTGAAACTATCCGTATGTTGAATGAACTGGATCATGAAATTCCGGTCATTTTTCTCACCGGGGCAGGTTCCATGGATTATGCGGTCAAGGCCATTAATCTTGGGGCCTATGATTTTTTGACCAAGCCCATTGAAGATCTGGATATTTTCAATGTGAAAATCCGACGTGCCATCGAGAAACGCATGTTTATTCGTCGGGAGCGCCACTATAAGCGGGAGCTGGAGGATGATGTTCGGGCAAAAGCTGCAGAACTGGAAGAAACAAACAAGCTCCTGCTTACCTATAGCCATAGCCTGGAGAATGCTACCGTTCAGTTGATGACCAGCCTCCAGAATGCCATGGAGGAAAAAGATTTTTATACGGCTGGACACACCATACGGGTGACCGAATACGCGGTTCTCCTGGGCCTTGCCATGGATATCCCGGAAACTGATCTGGTTGTCTTGCGTCGTGCAGCCCAGTTTCACGATATTGGTAAGCTGGTGATTGATCTCTCCTGTATCCAGAAACCCGGAAAATTAACCGATGAGGAATGGACTCTTATCAGAAAACATCCCGGTATTGGGGCAAACATCATTAAACCTCTTGGATTTATGAACCGGGAGCAATTTATTATTCGTCACCATCATGAACGGATGGATGGAAAAGGATACCCGGACGGATTGGAAGGAAATGATCTGGATCTGTTGACCAAGATATTGATGGTGGTGGATAGCTACGATGCCATGACTTCCAAACGAAATTATAGAAAGAACATGAGCATGGAAGAGGCTGTGACAGAGCTGAACAGGTGCGTAGGAAGTCAGTTTGACGAACAGTGTGTATTGGCATTCAGTAAGGCCATTGTTGATTTTGCCTCCACCGGGGATGCTTTCTCCCGCGAATATCTTGATAGTTTTAGCCTTGAATCGGATAATTAATAGAAAATTAACCAGCGTATAAAGATATAATAAATGAAAATTACACGTGAAGAAGTTGAACATGTTGCAGGTCTTTCCAAACTGAATTTGAGCGAGAAGGAACTGACCAGTATGACCGAACAGCTGGATACCATCCTTTCTTATGTATCCAAACTTGATGAACTGGATACCACAAAGGTCGCTCCTACTACCCATGCCTTTTCCCTCAGTAATGCTTTTCGGGAAGATGAGGTTCAGGAGTCACTGCCAAGAGATGAGGCTTTAGCCAATGGTCCCAAGGTAAACAAGGAAGCATTTGTAGTTCCGAAAATTATTTAACAACAGGTACTTATCAGTTGTGTAGAAAAATCTTTTTGAGCCTTTATGGCTCTTTTTTTATATGTTGAGGCTTTATAGCAATGAATCCGTATGAACTGACAATTGGTCAGGCACGAGCAGAACTTGATGGTGGGAATATTTCATCCCGTGAATTAACAGAGAGCTGTCTGGCTCGTATAAAAAAGGTGGATGGAGATATCCACTCTTTTATTCGTGTAACTGAAGACGAGGCTCTGGAACAGGCTGACGCGGCTGACAAACAGATTGCCGCCGGTAAGGCAGAACCGCTCTGTGGTATTCCCCTTTCCATGAAAGACCTTCTTTGCACACGGGGGATAACAACTACCTGTGGTTCAAAAATTCTGGAGAATTTTGTTCCTCCTTATGATGCCACTGTTGTAGAAAAATTGAAGAGTCAGGGGGCTGTTATTCTGGGCAAGGTTGCCATGGATGAGTTTGCCATGGGCTCCACTTCTGAGAATTGTGCCTTTGATGTTCCTGAAAACCCCTGGAAGAGTGGCTATGTTGCCGGAGGTTCATCCGGAGGATCGGCAACATCGGTGGCCGGCATGGAATGCCTTGGCTCACTCGGCTCAGACACCGGCGGTTCGATCAGACAGCCCGCATCACTTTGCGGCGTAGTTGGAATAAAACCAACTTACGGTCGCGTTTCCCGTTACGGCCTGGTGGCCTTTGCATCGTCCCTCGATCAGATAGGCCCATTGACCAGAGATGTCACAGACTCTGCAATGATGATGAATGGTATAGCGGGTTACGATAAGCGTGATTCCACGTCTGTGAAAGAGGATCTTCCTGATTTTACGGCAGCTCTTACGCAGGGGATGCAGGGGCTGAAGGTTGGAATTCCTCGTGAATATTTTGGTGAAGGGCTTGACCCGGAAGTGGTACAGGTAGTGAAAAACGGGGTTCAGATCCTGAAAGACGCTGGTGCCGAGATAGTGGATGTTTCATTGCCGCACACTGAGTATTGCGTGGCTGTTTATTATCTGATTGCCCCTGCAGAGGCCAGTTCCAACTTGGCCCGTTATGATGGTGTGGTGTACGGATATCGCGATCAGGATGCAGAATCGCTTGTAGATATGTATCGAGAAACACGATCTCATGGTTTTGGAGATGAAGTGAAGCGTCGTATCCTGATTGGTACTTATGCGCTTTCCTCTGGCTATTATGATGCTTATTACAAGAAGGCCTCCCAGGTTCGGACACTCATTTTAAATGATTTTCAAAAAGCCTATGAATCCTGCGATTTGCTCATTTCTCCGGTAACACCTACTCCTGCTTGGAGACGTGGAGTACACGCAGATGATCCTCTGGCTCTCTACCTTTCAGATATTTTAACAATTTCCGCAAATCTTGCAGGTATCCCCGGAATGTCCGTACCGGGAGGTTTCAGCAGTGATGGGCTTCCCATTGGTATTCAACTGCAAGGATCTCATTTTCGCGAGGATATCCTTTTTCGGGCAGCCTATAACCTGGAACTAGGGACAAAACTTGCAAATAAGTGCCCGGATATGGGATAACTTTATCATTTAAATTAAGGGTTATACGGTGAAAATACAGGTTCCTGAATACATAAAGTCAATTGTCCCCTATCCGCCCGGAAAACCCATAGAGGAACTGGAACGGGAGTATGGGGTAACTGATTCCATCAAGCTGGCGTCCAACGAAAATGCCTGGGGTTCCTCACCAAAAGCCATACAAGCCATCCGCGACGCACTGACTAAGTTGAATCGATATCCGGACGGCTCTAATTATTATCTGGTACAGGCCATTGCTGAAAAAATGGGCTTTTCCCCTGATGAAGTAATCGTGGGTAATGGCTCCGATGAGATCATCGAATTTTTGGTCAAGGCCTATGTGGAAAAAGGGGATGAAGTAATCACCAGTCACCCTTCTTTTCTTATGTACCAGAAGGTGGTGCAGGTTCGTGGTGGAGTCAATAAAATCATGCCACTGAAAGGAATGCACCATGACCTTGAGGCAATTCTCGAAAACATTACAGATCGTACTCGACTGATATTTCTGGATAACCCAAACAACCCAACGGCAACAGCCATTACCCCGGGGGATCTGTACACCTTTCTCAGTACTGTACCAGAGTCTGTTATTGTTGTGCTGGACGAGGCCTATGTTGATTTTATGGACTCAGAAGTACAGGTGGATGTGTATTCTCTCATTCAGAATTCGAAAGGGCGTTGCGGAGTTGTGGCCCTGCGCACATTTTCTAAGGCCTATGGTCTAGCCGGGATTCGTGTTGGCTACGGGCTGATGAATGCTGAAATTGTTAGTTATCTCCACCGGGTACGGCAGCCATTTAATGTGAATCAGTTGGCACAGGTGGCCGCCATCGCAGCACTGGATGATACTGAGTTTTACCAGGCAACTTTGCAGCAAACGAAAGAAGGGAAGGGCTGGTTGCAGAAGGAAGTTGAAAAACTGGGTTGTACAAGCTATTCGTCCCAGACAAATTTTTTCCTCATTGACGTGAAAGGTGATGCAACCGCACTGTACGAGGCAATGTTGCATAAAGGGGTGATTATTCGCTCAATGAAAGCCTACGGCTATACCAATGTGATTCGGGTAACCGTGGGAACCACCGAGGAAAATTATCGCTTTATTCGTACGCTGGGCATCTGCCTTCGTGAGCTTGGCTATGTCTCATA
The DNA here is from genome assembly GCA_029932055.1 of Desulfocapsa sp. GTDB lineage: Bacteria > Desulfobacterota > Desulfobulbia > Desulfobulbales > Desulfocapsaceae > Desulfocapsa. Next base: position 511 of record JAOZQU010000039.1, on the reverse strand, counting down.
AAAATACACAGCAGATTGTCACCATCGATGGTCCGTCAGGCGTTGGAAAATCAACCATCAGTCGCAGGGTAGCCGCGGCTCTGTCTTTCACCTACCTTGATACCGGTGCCATGTACAGGGCTGTGGGCTTAAAGCTCAAGGAGTCAGGAATTGACCTGGAAAACGATACTGCTGTCCGTGAGTGTTTAGCAACAATTTCCCTGAAGCTTACACCGGCAACAGAAGAGCGTGAAGATGTGGGAGTGGTGCTCGATGGTCGCGATGTGAGTAAAGTTATCCGCAGTCCTGAAATCGCCATGGTTGCATCTGCTGTATCCGCTTTGCCTGCTGTTCGCGAAAAGCTTACTCAAATGCAGCAGGAGATTGGTAGCACTGGAAAAATAGTGGCAGAAGGGCGAGACACGGGAACCGTTGTTTTCCCTCATGCTGCCTGGAAGTTTTACCTTGAAGCCGCTCCTGAGGTGCGGATGCGAAGGCGGGCCGAGCAGCTTCGCGGCCAGGGAAAACAGGT
>JAOZQU010000404.1 GCA_029932055.1 Desulfocapsa sp. | reverse complement strand
AAAGGACTTATTTATTTCCAGCTCCTGAAATCATGTTACCATCCTGCCATATAACCTGAAAACCCAATCAACAGGGCATGGCTCCATGAAACCAAATTGAACCTGCCGTTGATAACCGGTTGAATTTCAATAGCATCAACTGGACAGCTAAGGGCACAGGCACTGATATCTTCACTTGATTCAAGCACTGCCCCCAGGACAAGATGAAGGTTAGGTGCATCAACATCAGTGTCTGCCAGCACCACTCGCAATTCTTCAGCGAGAATGGTACCGATTGCCGCGGTAAGTGATGAGCCACCCGCAGCCCCATATCAGCCATGGAAACGGCTAAATTGACAGCTACCGTGGTTTTTTCTACCCCGCCTTTCCCACCGGTGACACCTATGACCGGCGTAGCAAACTGCTTGTGGTGGAAGCTTTCGATGATTTCCGGCCGTAACCGTGTCATCAACGTCTTCGCCCTCTTCCTTGCCCTGGTCCTAACCCTTGGCCTATTCCACGGCCCCTGCAGCGACCACCGCCTCTACCCATTCCCAACCCCGGACCACATATAACATCGCCCCCGGCATCCGAACTTTCCTTGACTTGGCCCTGTTTGAATTTATTCACGGCTTCCTGCACCGTGTCGCCTGTCGAAGCACCCTCGTAAATTTTAATACCGGCACTCTCTAAGGCTGTATAAGCCTTAGGTCCTACATGACCGGTCAAGAGAGCAGCAGCGCCTTTATTGGCAACGAGCTGAGCTGCACCAATACCAGCACCCTGGCTGACATCTGCCACAGTGTTGTCCAAAGCCTCCATCTCCAAAGTATCTGTATCAATAATAAGCAGGTAGGGGGCTCGGCCAAATGTTCCATCGACCTTTGCTGTCATTTCCTTTCCGGTTGAACTCACACATAGTTTCATGGTCACTCCTCCCTTTTAATAGTCAGGTTAACTCCCTGGTCATGGTACTTCCACACTTAGGACATTTCTGATTATAGCAGGTTGCTCCCGGTTGATGAGATATTCTTTTGCCACACTTTGGGCAGATGCAGTTTCCACCTGGTTCTTCAGCAAAGCCACCACCCCGACCACCACCTTTTCCCTCTCTTCCGCCCATTCCGGGGCCTGTTCCATCACGTCTTGGCATCTTTTTTACCTCCTTCCTGGAAGACAGATTGACCTGCCTGACTTAATGCAGAGATTGTGCCTAATTCCCCTGGGGTAAGCTCTGTCAGTCTCCGGTCACCCACAACAATGCTCATAAGGGACTCATAACCCAACTGTATTTCCTTTCCTCCAAATTGTAGTACAATTTGCGATACATGTGCTGGTTCGATCTCAAGTTTAGTACCTTTTTTTTGCCCATCCCAGCCAATAGCTTTTTGCCAAATCCTCCAAGGCTTTCATGAAATCCTGTAACTTTCAGTGCTCTTTTTCTTTCCGCCATCTTGAGTGTTGTTTTCATAACTCTCCTCTTTACATGTCTTCGAAATCCTCTCGTAGCAAGCTACGCTGCGGTTTCGAGGACATAAAACAAACTGAATCTGCGGTACATTTGCGACCGGAATTGCCCAAGTTATTTCTTGCCGAGCCCTAATCAGGTATTGAAAAAT
>JAOZQU010000403.1 GCA_029932055.1 Desulfocapsa sp. | reverse complement strand
GATCTTCACGATCAAATGCTTGTACAGTGGATAGTTTCAGTTCCTTCATCTATTTATATGTAATTGATTCAAAGTTTAGATGTTAGCGACTTATTCTGAAAATGTTCATGTTTTGTTTTGGCAGGTCACATTGCTGTGCCGATTATACTCGAAATTGGGCAGTTCCGGCAGGTCAAATTTCGTTAATTCCGTTACGCCGTCAATTTCGTAAACTGTTGTCAGCCCGAAGGCCTTCAACCAGGCAACAACCTCTTGCACAAGGATCTCGGGTGCGGAGGCTCCTGCCGTGACCCCGATTTTTTCAGCATTTTGGAGCCAGAAAGAATTAATTTCATCAACATGGTCAATGAGATATGCTTGTATTCCGCTCTTCTCGGCCACTTCCCGCAATCTGTTTGAATTGGAACTGTTTTTTGATCCCACGACCAAAAATACATCCACTTTTCCAGCAAGATCGTGAACAGCAGTCTGGCGGTTTTGGGTAGCATAACAAATATCGGTCCGATCAGGAGCGCTGATTTCCGGGAATTTATTTTTGAGCAAACCAATTAGCTCACCGGCATCATCCATACTGAGAGTAGTCTGGGTCACGTAACCTACTTGGGTTGGGTCTTTGATGTGCAGTTTTAAAATATCTTCCGCCGTGGAAATCACCTGCACTCTTCCTTGAACCCTGCCACAGGTTCCTTCCACCTCAGGATGCCCCTTATGACCAATTACCAATACGTCATAATCGATTTTGTTGAGCCGGACTACACGACGATGCACTTTGGAAACCAGCGGGCAGATGGCATCAATAGTGTTCAATCCCAGGATAATTGCCTGGTCTTCTATAATTTGAGCAACGCCATGGGCACTGAATATAGTCACTGACCCTTTTGGGATTTCTTCCAGGGTTTTAACAAAAATAGCACCTTTTTCAGCCAATCCATTGATGACATGGGTATTATGTACAATTTCGTGAAGGACATATACCGGCGCATCATACCTGTCTAGAGCCTCGTTAACAATGGCAATGGCTCGTTTGACTCCCGCACAAAATCCGCGTGGTTTTGCTAGAAAAATTCCCTTCTGGTGCATATCAATCGGTGCCTGGCTGAATCAACAGCACAATATAATTAAGAATACAGGCTGTGCATTTTACTCAACTGCCCATAACATGTCGTATGTGGCTATGGAAGAGAGAGGGCATCATGTTTGTGACTCAAAAGCAACAAGTTGTTTTTTTATCGGTTAATGAGCAGGCAGTTAATGGTGCCTCTGTTCCACGTAAAATAATAATGAACCTTTAACCGTAATATATCAGGGACGTGTGAAAATGCTGTAACTCCCAAAAAAAATTGATTTAAAAATGTAAAGATTTTATATCTTGGTAATATAACTGGAATAGCTGGAATGACAAGTTGATAATGGTTACAGGATAATCCTCATAAAGCATGATTTGAAGCCGCATATTCAATTTTAGTTTTTTGTCCTAAGCTATAGTTTATAGATGTCCATCTCCCTCTCGTGACACCGCAGGAGCGGATGTCACTAGAAACACAAATAATCAATAATCAATTGTTAATGACTAATGGCAAACGCTTAGCTTGACGGCTA
>JAOZQU010000038.1 GCA_029932055.1 Desulfocapsa sp. | reverse complement strand
AAAAAATGGAAAAAGAAACTAAAAATGCGGGAATATTAGGAATCGGCAACCTTCTGATCTCTGATGAGGGTTTTGGTGTTCATGTTGTCGAATTTCTTGAGGAGCACTATAGCTTTCCTGAGTCAGTGACCGTCCTTGATGGAGGTACAGCCGGCATTTACATGGCCCCCTTTCTTGAAGAGCATGATCCAATTTTTGTGGTCGATGTGGTGAATATTGATAATGCAGCACCCGGCAATCTTTATACATTTTCAGCAGAAGATGCAAGAAAGGGCTCCATGCAGACACGAATGTCACCACATCAGCTCGGGATTCTTGAAATACTCGATATCTGCAAACTGCGCGGTATACAGCCTGAATGTGTGGAGTTCTATTGTGTGGTGCCTGAAAGTCTGGCCACCGGGATTGAGATGAGTGACGTGGTGGCGTCTCAAGTGAAAAAAATTTCCGGTTTGCTGGTGGAGCGGCTTCAGCAATTGGGCTACGATATACACTTGAAAGAGAACATCCATGCATGAGATGTCGCTCGTTCAAGGATTGCTTGGGCAACTCCATAAACTTGCCAGGGAACATAATAAGGAAAAAGTTATTAGCGTGTGTATGGAGATTGGCCCCCTGTCCGGGGTGGTTATCGATTCATTTCAGTTTGGTTTTGATATCCTTGCTAAAGATGAAGCGTTAACCAGAGATGCAAAATTGATCATAGACAGTCCGCCGGCTACGTATCGATGTTTTGGCTGTGGAATGGAAATAAAAGCGGAACAGAGGCCTGAAAGTTGCCTTCACTGTTCAGAAACCCTGTTTTCACCCGAGGGAAGCGATGATCTCGTTCTCTTAAGGGTTGAGATGGAATAAGGAAAAAAGAAAAATGTGTGATGCCTGCGGTTGTGATCTGAAACCTGAACATTCCCATGACTCCAAGGTGATTGAAGTTCACCAGAGTCTCCTTGCTGCCAATACGGCCATGGCAGAGAAAAACAGAGCTCATATTGAAAAAATGGGGGCAGTGGCCATCAATATGATCTCAAGCCCAGGTTCCGGCAAGACCACGCTTCTTGAAAAAACTATTGAAGCAATTGGAAATAGTATACGAATCGGGGTGATTGAAGGAGACATTGAAACAGACAGGGATGCGCAGCGTATTCGAGCCAAAGGGGTACCTGTGATTCAGTTGACCACGGGCGGTGCCTGTCATTTGGATGCTGCTCAGATTCATAAAGGGCTGCATCTCCTGGAAAAAGAACCGGGAGGCGCAAAACTTGACCTGCTCTTCATTGAAAATGTGGGCAACCTGGTCTGCCCGGCAACTTTTGATCTGGGCGAACATCACCGGATAGTTTTGGTGTCTGTTCCGGAAGGACCGGATAAACCCGCCAAATATCCGAAGGCCTTTCACAGTTCTCAGGTCTTTATTATCTCCAAAACAGATCTTCTGCCCTATTTTGATTTTCCTGTTGAGGAGGCAAAGGCTGAGGCCTTGCAGTTAAACCCGAATTTACTGGTTATGGATTTGTCTGCCACCAGTGGAGAGGGCTTTGATCAATGGTTGGACTATTTAAAAGAGCTGTGTGAAAATGACGATTGAGGCTAAGCAACCCCTTAACCCTGGACACGTTTAATATCAGCTAGGATCTCTCTACCACCGTTATCAAGGATATAATGCCCTAACCGTTCGCCAATTGAATCAGCCTGTTCTCTGGGGCCTTGCTCTGTTTTGATAAGAACAGTCTTTCCGTCCAGGCTTGCCAGGCCACCGCGCAGGATAATGTCGTTTCCATCGAGTACGGCCAGGCCAAAGGCCGGGATGGAACAACCACCTTCCATGGTGCGCAGATAGGCACGTTCGGCAAGCAGGCAGGATTCTGAATCTGGATTATTGAGGCAAGCTCGAATTTTGTCCCGCTTTTCCTCACTCAGACTTGTCGCGGATTCAATGGCAATACAGCCCTGACCCACCGGTGGAATAAACTCGTCTTCTGAAAAGATTTTGACGATCATATCTTCATATTCCATACGTTTAACCCCGGCATAGGCAAGCATAAGCGCATCGCAGTCACCAGCATCCATTTTTTTGATTCTGGTCTGTAGGTTGCCTCGCATTTCCACGGTTTCTACATGTGGATAGAAATGTTTAAGAAGCGCTATACGACGCACTGATGAAGTACCGATTCGGATTTTTTTACCAGTGTCATCCAGGTCAATGGTTGTATTACGGGAGACCAGAACATCGTTTGATTTTTCCCGGTCAGTGAAGGCGATCAGTTCAAAGTCCGCAGGCAGGATAGATTGCATATCCTTGGCACTATGCACGGCAATATCCGTTGCTCCATTACTGAGTTGATCTTCAAGTTCCTCAGTAAAGACACCCTTGCTGCCGATCTTGGCAATGGAAACATCAAGGATCTTATCACCTTTGGTTTCCATGGAACTGATATTTGTCTCCATGCCACTGTCTTCAAGCATTCCGGCGACGGTATCTGTCTGCCACATGGCAAGTTTACTTTTTCTTGATCCTATATTTATTGTGGTCATTGTTTATCCTTCTGAAATTTCAATAATGATGGTGTCGTAAAAATTCAAAATTCTCTTTATTCCGTCATTCCCGGAAACTACACCGGACAAGCCCGCGAAGGCGGGAATCCAGTCATTTCAATACATTCTGGATTCCTACTTCCGCGGGAATGACGGAGCAGGAACCATTTTTCGAACTTGTTAATAATGGCTGAAATGAATATTCATTTTTTTATCGAACACTGTACCATATGAAATAAAGAGAAAAAAGGCATGATTGCAATACACAGCTGAAACCGCTATCATACTGTATGCGTTTTTTACTATATAACATACGTTATGGAACCGGCCATGGGGCAGGCTACCATCTTCCTTTTCCTTTTGCTGGATTTTTCAAGCAGACCGAGAACACCCTTGGATTGATTGTATCTTTTATTCGTTCTGTGAAGCCGGATATCATAGCGCTGGTTGAAGTGGACTCGGGCTCGTATCGCTCACGAAAAGCCTGTCAGGTTGAAGCCATAGCAAAAGAACTCGATCAATCTTACGTGGTGGAAACCAAGTATGCCGATACATCCTTGGCCAACAGGGTTCCGGTCCTGAACAAACAGGGGAATGGCCTGATCACTAATCGAACAATTCTCAATCATCATTTTCACTATTTTAACGAAGGAATGAAGCGGCTGGTTATTGAGGTGGAGCTTGAAGAGCTCAGTGTCTTTATTGTCCATCTTGCCCTCAGTTTTAAGCGCAGGCAGCAGCAGTTGGAACATCTTCATCGTATGATTGCAAAGAGAACAAAACCGGTGATTGTGGCTGGTGATTTTAATACATTTGGTGGTGATCGTGAAGTGCAACTTTTTCTGGCAGCTACCGGCCTGGTGAATGCCAACCTCACAGGATTGCCATCACATCCAAGCCATGCTCCGAAACGGCACCTTGATTTTATCCTTCACAGTCCGGAAATGGCAGCTACAAATTTTACCATCCCTGATATTCGGCTCTCTGATCATGCCCCTTTAATTTGTGATTTTAGTTTTTTTTCCGCTACCTGATGATTGCAGGGGAAGACGAACTTCAAAGCAGGAGCCTTCTCTGATTTTACTTGTCACCAGAACCTTTCCACCATGTGCTTCGACTACGGCTTTTACATAATTAAGACCCAGGCCTAAACCCTGTTTTGTGCGACTGCGGTCACCACGATATAAACGATCCCAGATGCGGTTGATTTCAGTATCCGAGATGCCCATGCCTTTATCACAAAAACGTATTACAGCCTGATCCTCTTTTTTTTCAGCATTGATTGTGATTGTTCCGGATTTTTGTTCATATTTTATGGCGTTATCCAGGAGATTTGCCCAGACTTGGCTGATACGGGTCTGGTCGGCTGAAATCAGGATTCCTTTTTTACCGGCACAGTCGACTGTGATCTGTTCTTCTTCTGCAACATACTGGTAAAGCCCAACCACATCTTCCAGAGTTTCCATGACATCAACTGCCTGTTTTTCCAGGCGCATGGTACCGGATTCCGCCTCAGCCACACTCATCATGATCCTGAGCATGGACATCACTCGCTCTGATTCCTCAAGGCAATCGGAAAGAGCACTGCGATAGAGTTGCGGATTCTTTTCGTCAGATTGAAGAGCGTATTCAGCTACACCACGTAGCCTTGTAATGGGGGTTCTCAGGTCATGAGCGACATTGTCAAGGGATGACTGCATCTCGACAATGAGCTGACGGTTCTGGTAAAAAATGTGTTCGAGGAGTTGATACAAGGGAGTAAGATCTTCATTTTCGGGAGTATTGTTTGGCGAGAGAATAAGAGATTTTTGCTCCAGGGCATGTTTGATGGCTTTCTCCAGGGTGTGCAATGGGGCTCTTGTCAGATGAGTGAAATAAAGGGAAATTCCAAAACAGGGGAGTAGGGAGAATAAAAATATCCAGTAAGAGCTTGCAACTGTTTCCCGGTAAATGGAAACTCCTGTGGAGCTGTCGTCTTTTCCAGCTTGAACCACGCCTTCATTTGTTAATTCTTTGGAAATCAGAAGCCAGTTGCCGTTTTTTTCTGGATGGGAAATGTCTACCCAGGCTCCATGGGCTGAATGGGCAAGATCAACCAGCCCTGTAAACTCCATGTGTGTATTTTCGGTGATGAGTAATTGTTCTTTGTCTTTGATAAGACGAATGAAATCAATTTCACGGGGGAGGGAGCTTTGCAGACTGAAATGTGAACCGGTAAAAGAATTATTCTGTTTCAGGTAGCTGTTCAGTGCTTTTTCAATAATCTGTATCTGCTGGCGTTGAATTTTCGTTTTTAACAGAAGGGTGTGGGAAAAAAGGAAAAATCCGACAAACAACCAGATCATGAGGAAAAATGAGAGAAATCGTCCAATCTTGGTATGGGGAAGGCGCATACTACTCAGCACGCAGGACATAACCCATACCCCGAACTGTATGAATGAGTTTGTTGTCGTATTCTTTGTCCAAGCGGTTTCGCAGGCGGCAGACAAGGACATCAATCACATTTGTTTGCGGATCAAAACTATAGTCATATATCTGCTCAAGGATTGATGTTTTTGAAAGAACCCGTCCAGGATTACGCATCATTAGATCAAGGAGAGCATACTCTTTAGTGGGGAGTTCGATTTTTTTCCCCTGACGTTTGACTTCACGTTTGAGAGGGTCAAGCTGCAGCTCACCAACACGTATGACACCGGAGTCTGAAATAATTTTCCGGCCCCGGCGCAGGAGGGCCTGGATACGAGCCAGCAACTCGTTAAAGGAAAAGGGTTTAACCATGTAGTCATCTCCTCCGCGTTGCAAACCTTCTATTCTATCATCGACTGATTGCCTGGCGCTGAGAATGAGTACAGGTATTGTAATGCCTTTGGAACGAATTTTTTCTATTAAATCCAGACCATTGAGGCCCGGCAGCATGATGTCTACCACGGCAGCTTCATACGGTTCGGTCAGGGCAAGGGAGAGACCGTCTATCCCGTCATGACAGACATCCACACTAAAGCCGGATTCCCGCAGTCCTTTTTCAAGGAAAGATGCAATTTTTATGTCATCTTCAACAACAAGGAGGCGCATGATATCACAATGAACAGAAAATATTGATGTTTGATCATAGACTGATCACAGTAGCACAGCGACCGGTTTGTCCATTACCATTACGGCAGGCGCGGCGATAGGAAAAGTGATCCAGGGAACAGGATGTACATTGTCCTGCGATTATAATCTTATTTCCATCAAGGCCGGCTTCTATCAGCTGCATTTTAGAAATCTGCCAAAAATTAAAATAATTCTCTTTTACCTGAAAGGCAAGGAAGGAGGGTGGAAGTTCTGTGGCATAATTTACAAATTCAGCACAGCATGGCCCAAGTGAAGGACTGATAGTGGCTTGAAGTGTGGCAGGGGATGAGCCATAACAGTCGGTCATTCTATGGACGGTTTTGGCAAGAATATTCAGGACACTTCCTTTCCATCCGCAATGAATGGCTGCGATTGCAGGATGATCCGGGTCAAAAAGGGTTACCGCCTGACAATCGGCCTGCTGTATCATGAGGCCGATACCTGGAAGATTTGTCATCAAGGCATCGCAAGCCTCTATTTCAGTGTCTTTGTTTAAATGTTCTCTGGCGATAAAGATTGAATCTCCGTGAACTTGTCTGGCAGAGAGGAGATAATTGATTGAGTATTGTGTTTTAATACGATTGCGGTTTTCGGTGACAAATGCTGCATCATCATTCACCCCATAACTGAGATTCAGAGATCTGTATGGGGCATGACTGACTCCGCCATGTCGATCAGTAGAGATGACCGTAAATGTACTTTTGTGATGCGACATTCGTTTTTTATGATTCCATCATTATGTTTTTAATTAAAAAAAATAGGGAAGGTTCCAAGAGGAACCTTCCCTAAATGCAACAAAATGCTACAGAGTATAAAAGATGCCTAGAAGTATGCCTCAAAAGTCAGGTATATCTGATCTGCACTGTCAACAGTGTCTCTGCCCATCATTTCGTTTACCTGATTCAGGTATCCGACTTCAGCAGAACTGTCAAGATCGTAAGGTTTCATGTTCCAGTCCATGGAGCCCGAGTAATTATACTCGTAGCGCTGGTAGCCAAAGCGGATAAAAGTTTTTGCGTATTTGGAGATAGCCTCTCCAGTGGGAAGGTCATAGATTCCATAGATTTCGTAGACATTACCACGAGCGGCCAGCTTGCCGAGATACATATCGTCGTGGCCGGGATTCATGGCAATCCAATATTCCGAACCGTAGTTCCACTCAGCACCGATTTTCAGGCCAATGGAGTCGATATCGTAGCGGGCACCAAGATATACGGAGTAACCATTTTCAGTGTCAGTATGGGGTGCGCCTTCAAGACCCATCTGTGCAAGAGCACCATTGATCATGTCCTGAGACATTCCCATGCCGGCCATTTCCTGGGCAGCTCCCATTCCGGCGGCATCATTGAACATACCGTTGTCATTTGGATCGGTCTGTGACCAGCCACCAACAGCAAAGAAGTTTATGTCGGCAATTTTATCCTGATAGACTGCGGATGTGTGTATGATATTACCAACTGCCATCTGGTCTCCAAAACCACCCATTTCAGGAGGAAAGGAAGCACCGAAATTGACAAAGTCGCTTTCAAAAGTGGGATAGTTAAAGACGTTGAATGCCATAAAAGACTGGATATTTATGAAACGATTGTCTTTTTTCATGACATCCCAGCTAAATCCGCCAAAATCCATATCATCCATAGGATCGTTGGTGGTGAGGCCATCCTCGAATGCTCGACCATAGCAGAAACGAACACGACCGGTTCCCATGGCTTCACTTCCCCAGCGATAGGCATAGCCCAGCGAGAGACCGTCAAATGGCCAATCCATATAAGATACTGGTGTGGCCATACGTTGGTCAGTACCCATACGGATCTGAGAAGGAGGGCCATCTGTGGTGGGGCGACGACCAATGGAGAACCAGATAGGGGCACCACCAATGTTGTTCCAGTTTACGAATGCACGATCAACACGGAGGGCATTATCCGAAGGCTGACGGGTAGAGTTCCCATCCCACATCGGGTAACCGCCACCAAGTCCGTTTGGTGTGGATTCCATTCCCCAGGCTTTGTACATGGCCAAACGTGCTTTAAACTCTACATTTTCAGTGGCTTTGACACGCATGTTCAGACGAAAACGATTGGTCCACAGGGTGTCGCTGTCTCCGGTTTTACCGGAGGTGTAATCTGCTTGATAGTAATCCAGACGTGCACGGAAATCACCGTAGAATTTTATGCGGGCAGCAAGATCCCAGGCTTCTGAACGATCTTCAAGATCTTCTATGCTGTCCTGCATGTCCTCACAAGTACCCAGGCTGCATCCACCGGCACCTTCTGCCATCTGAGCTTTCAGTTGATCGAGCTGCATGCTCAATTCTTCAATTTTTCGTTCCAGATCAGTATTATTTGCTCCACCACTTGCAGACGCAACGACAGGTAATGCAATAAGACCAGCAAGAGCTAACATGGAAAATTTTTTTACCATTTTATTTCCTCCTTCCTTTTTTTTTACGATTCAGCCCTCCTGAAGAGCCAAAATCGACGCCCGATCTGTTACTGTTCCTTTTTAAAAATAGAAATAACACGGGCTTATAGCTTTAAATTGTTTTCTGTAATAAGTGCCACGTCGTGACGATGAGTACAAAATTTTTTACTTCTCTTTGTACTAGCTCATTTGTGATTCTGTGTCAACTAAATAGGCCTTTTTTATTAGTGTTTACTCTATCTTTATTTTGTCCGGCATGAGTATTTTTTTGCCACTATACATAATAGGAAAAATTTGTGATTTAGAATTGTTACAACCCTAATCCCGGTAAACGGGAGTAAGCCGGGGGTTCTATCAGTAGCCCGTGAGGAGAAAGGGCATGCTCAGACAGCCCGTCTAGATGTCATCGAGAATAGCAGCTTTTTTACGATCATATTCATCTTTCGTGATAAGTTGCTGCCGATAGAGAGAGTTAATCACCTGGAGTCGCTGCTTTGGTGACTGAGGTTTGGTTTGTTTTACAGTGGAAGTGTTTATTGTGTCGCGTACAGGAAGGGCACGAAGGGTAATAGAGATTGCTTTTTCCATCCAGGAGCAACCAAGCATACTGAAATTGCAATAGGCTCCCTGGCTGTCTTGAGTTTCAGAGGCCCATATTAAATCACTGCTGAGAGTAATTATTTCCCCTTCTTTTTTAATTTTAGCCTCAATAAGGGAAGCCAGTTCAGATTGTGTTGGCATACGCCAATCTTCATAGCCCCCTCCTGTAAAGGTTTTACAATAGTTCTCTGCTTCTATCCAGGTCAGACTTTCACGATTATCAACTGTGGCCCACATCAGATCTGTGGTTTTGTCGAGTACGGTTTGGTTGGTATTAACTTGAAATCGTTCTTTATCAATTTCATTCAATGCAGCGCAGGCGGAAAGTGCTATGAGACAGAGGATAAACAGCAATTTTTGCATTATTTTTCTCCCAAAAGGGTTTGTAAACTATGATTGTAGCTCAGAACATCCTGTAATACCATCGAAAAAATGATTCACAGTTTTTTTGTAAATTTCTGTATCTCACGGCAGACCTCAAGGTAACAGGCTAGTTTTTCCTCCTCACTGTCATATCTTTCTGCAAGCTTGGGGGGATCATCAAAACCATGATGAATGATTTTGGTTTTACCTGGAAACAGGGGGCAATTTTCATCAGCATGGCCACAAACTGTAATAACAAGGTCAAAAGTAATACCTGACAGCTCATCCACAAGTTTTGCATGGTGGCTACTGATATCCACGCCTGCCTTTTTCATGGCCGTAACTGCCATTGAGTTCAGGCCATGGGTTTCAATACCTGCTGACCAGGCCTCAATGCGATTATGATGGAGGTGACGAGTCCAGCCTTCTGCCATCTGACTCCGACATGAGTTCCCTGTACAGAGGAAAAGGATTTTTTTTCGGTTCTTTTTCATAATAATTTTCTTAAAACATGTTGCCGAACGCTTCCCCGCCCTTTCTTATTCGTTCGAGCTGGTCGGCAAGGTCTGCAATTTCAGTCTCCCAATATTCCATTGACCCGAATCCGGTCACAATGGGAGCAGAACCGTCAGCAATATACTGGTGAGTGAGCCAGGCGATATAGTGGAGAAAACGCATTGCGCGCAGGGGTTCGATAAGGCGGAAACTCCGTCGATCAAAATGGTGGAAGGTTTCGTATCCCTCCAGGAAAAGATCGATTTCAAGCAGGGATTCTTGCGGTGTTCCCGGCAGTAGCATCCAAAGATCCTGAATGGCTGGTCCCATGACCATATCATCAAAATCAATGAGGAAAAAAGATTCACCTGGGCGATAAATGATGTTGGAAAAATGGCAGTCACCATGGATTCTACTAAGGTTTATTCCTTCAAATAATGGGGTGATTTCGTCGATAATTTCATGGCACAGAGAGGAAAATCTGGAAGCCAGCGGTTTCTGAAGAATGACACCGCTTTCCAGAATGAATTGAACCTGTGTCTTTGTTGAATGATCAGGCAGCATCGTGATTCTATCATGTGAAGGATGGACAGCACCGATGGCATGGCTGCGGCCAAGCAGTCGTCCAATTTCCAGCCATTGATCTTCGTTGAATTCATCATAACTGCGTCCTCCGCAGCGTGGGAATATGCTAAAATAGAGATTATCCTGCTTACCCAGGGTTTCACCATTGCGTAAACTCAGTGGGGGAATTACTGGTATTTCATGCTTATCAAGCTCAAGCAGGAAGTCATGTTCGTCCTGAAGTGCTTTTTTTGACCAGCGGTCAGGCCTATATAATTTTACCACCAGACCTCTGCCATCCACTGCCTCCAGCTCAAAAACACGATTAATATAGCTGTTGAGCTGTCTGCAGAGGTTTGTGCAGGGGATATCAAGTGCGGTCTCGACCAGATTGAGAACAGTGTCCGGGCCAAGCTCAGGAAAAGCGCTGGGATGTTTTGTGTGTTTCATATTGTTTCTGCTTGATGATTAATGTTTGCAGGATTTTAAGTATTTTGTTCAATTATTTTGATAGTGGTTCTGTCGAGTATTGGTGTACATATAAAACAGGTCTTGATTTCATTCAAGATAGTATGGCAGCATAGTCGAATGAATGATCATGCAAGTGAGAAAAAGATGAAAGAAAAGTTATTTGTTTTCTGGCTGCTGTTGTTACTCTGTATTCCATTGCTTTCCTTCTATGGCCGCCTTTTGCAGTTAAATATTATGAAGCGGCTCTCCACAGAGGTGTTGACTCTTGGTCTTGGGGGAATTCTTGGTAGTATAACAATTGTTCTGTTGATTTTCCTACTGAAAAAGGGAAGGAATCCTTTCCTTTTTCATCTTGTCTGGGTTGCTCCCCTGGCATTTTTTCTCTATGCAAGTCTTCCGTTTGTGGAGAAAGTACACATTGCGCTCTTTGGTCTGTTCGGCTTTCTTTCACAAAGGATTTTTGAACAGAAAATGACTGCCATTCTCTGCGTTGCCGTCTCTTTTCTGGATGAGTTGTTCCAACATTTTCTTGTTGCCCGGGTGGGTGACTGGCGTGATGTCTGGTTGAATGTTTTTTCAGTTTCTCTTGGGATGTTTCTTGCTTTTCTACTTTTTGGAGGGAGCCCTGAACAGCCCGTGAAGAGCTCTATTGTAAGCGATGACTAGATTCGGAATATGCTGGCTGAGAAATCTATTTCTTATCTGTTTTTTCATGACTGCAGTCTTCTTTGTTACTGATGGCCACACAGCGGACTTAAAGGTAGTCGTTCTTGATGTGGGCATGGGGCAAAGTGTATTGCTGGTACAGGATGGTCATGGCCTTCTGATAGATACCGGCCTTGCCGAATATGCTCCATATGTATTGTCGCGAATGAACTTTTATGGAGTACGCACCCTGGATTATCTTGTGCTCAGCCACCTTCATCCGGATCACGCCGGAGGATATTGGCAAATCAGGGGCGCCTGGCCTGACACACCGGTTTTTGACAACTGCCATGTGCCCGGAAAGCTCCATCCAGATGAAGAGGGTTTCTTTTTGGAAATTAACACGGCTCTTTCACAAGACCCTCTACGTGGCTGTCTGTCTGCCGAAGATATCGTTTCCTGGCAGGGGCATGAGTTACAGGTCTTATGGCCTGTTGTCGCACAGGGACTGAATGTTAATCGTAATTCCCTTGTATTATTGTTGGAAATCGGGAATAGAGGGAAGTTGCTGATCATGGGAGATGTGAATAAAACTGTGGAAAACCAACTTAAAAGCAGCTTGCAATCATTCCTGTATCCATCTGGTGTTAGTCTGTATGTTGCTGCTCATCATGCTGCTGTGGACAGTACGGATCCCGAATTCCTGAGTGTCTTGCAACCACAGGTTTCCATTGTTTCTGTTGGACGGAACAACCCATTTGGATATCCATCCGGGAAAAGTATGACTACACTTGAGAAATACAGCGCAATTGTACTG
This sequence comes from Desulfocapsa sp., assembly GCA_029932055.1. GTDB lineage: Bacteria > Desulfobacterota > Desulfobulbia > Desulfobulbales > Desulfocapsaceae > Desulfocapsa. The sequence goes on along the minus strand of JAOZQU010000038.1, from coordinate 8,298 downwards.
CGCACTGATAGGGATGGTGAAATTTGTTTTACCCTGGATTCAACATCAGCTGTTCCCTGTATGTCGCGCTCGGAGTGATGATCAGCCTGACTCTATTGTTATTTACCTGTCTGGATTTCTATACTACACTATTATTACATCTGAAACAGATGTAATAATAAGAACCCGGTGAACTAAATGAAGGAAGCGGAAGAGTTTGGCTGGAAGCCTGATCTGGATCGTCTTGAGCTGGCTCTGCAGAAGCTGCGAGAGAGTGCTGCGCCTGCCCTTCCAGAGAGCCACGAACCCTTATGTATTAATCCCACTCTAACTCTTCTTGTTCTGGGCTGGAAGCATCTCTGCAATTTCCTGCGTGATAAGAAAACGACGATTTCCCCCAAACAGGGGCAGGAGATTGTTCTGCTGTACAAACGGCCTGTGGATTACGCATTACAGATTGCTCCTGCTACTGATCAGCAGCTCCTGGCCTTGAAAATGCTTGCTGAAAATCTGGATTGTCAGGCTGTTGCCGATGAAGCAGGAGTGGTTGTCGGTGAGGTCTATGCAGCCATTGAACAAGCATGCAAGCAGGGCTTGCTGCTTTCTCCGCCTTCAGCGATTGTGCGAACGGCTGCGCATTTTCCTGATGCCGGCACAGGGGGATGGCAAAAAAATTTGCAATCTGATTATTTTACATTGCAATGGCATGTGACCCAGGCATGTGATCTACATTGTAAACACTGTTACGACAGATCGACTATTTCACCATTGACACTTGATCAGGGGATAACCATTCTAGACCAGTTTCGCGAGTTTGTGCTTGAGCAGAGAGTGCATGGACAGGTTACTTTTACCGGTGGCAATCCATTACTTTACGCCCATTTTGAGGAATTGTATAAAGAGGCGGCAAAACGCAATTTTACCATAGCGATTTTAGGTAATCCAACGACTCGGACAGTGATCGAGTCCCTGCAGCAGATTCAACCCCTCTCATTTTATCAGGTGAGCCTTGAAGGTTTGCAGGAACATAATGATTCCATCAGGGGTGAAGGTCATTTTCAGCGGATTATGGAGTTCCTTGAGATTTTGAAGGATCTTTCCATCTATTCCATGGTGATGCTGACTCTGACCCGCGAAAATATGGGGCAGGTTTTGGAACTTGCGGAGATCTTGCGGGGCAAGGTTGACCTGTTTACCTTTAACCGCCTCTCTCAGACCGGAGAAGGAGCAGCTCTTGCCAGCGCAGACAAGGAAGACTACCGGCAGTTCTTAATAGACTATCTTGAGGCCGCAAAATCTAATCCGACAATGGGCCTGAAAGACAATTTGATTAATATAATCAAGGTGGAGCAGCAGGTAAAACCTTTTGGCGGATGTACTGGATTTGGCTGTGGAGCTGCCTTTAATTTTTGTTCACTTTTACCAAACGGTGATATGCATGCCTGCCGTAAGTTCCACTCACCCATTGGTAATGTACTGGAATCTTCACTGCTTGAATTGTATCGATCAGAAGCAGCAGAGCGATATCGATTGGGGCCGGAAGAGTGTCGGGGTTGTAAGATCCGGCCGGTTTGTGGAGGTTGCCAGGCTGTGATTCAGTCTAGTGGTATGGATATCTCGATAGATCGAGACCCATACTGTTTTATTGATACAATTTGATACCATGAATGTCAGTTAAAAGTTTTGAGTTAAAAGTTAAAAATTGGTAACTATTCATGTGATAGCTGGTAATTTGCCTAACCGCTGTCCCGTAACTGTAACTTAACGAATGGAAGGGAAGGATAGCATGATCATCTCCATAATCTTGAAAAAGATAAAGGATGCATTTACTGATCTGCTGCCTATTATTCTGGTTATTGCTTTTTTTCAGATTGTTGTCCTGAAGCAGCCTTTGCCCCAAATGGGCGAAGTACTTTTTGGTGCTCTTCTTGTGGTAATGGGTCTCAGCCTGTTTATTCAGGGGTTGGAAATGGGGTTGTTTCCAATTGGAGAGGCAATGGCACAGGCCTTAGCCAGGAAGGGCAGCCTTTTCTGGCTGCTTGCCTTTGCTTTTGCCCTCGGTTTTTCAACAACTGTTGCAGAGCCTGCTCTTATTGCAGTGGCAGCCAAAGCTGCAGATATTGCTGGCCAGGGAGGACTCATTGATCCAGCACCTGAATCTCTCAAGCAGTATGCTTTTGGGCTTCGCATGTCTGTTGCCTTTTCTGTGGGGCTGGCCATTCTTGTAGGTGTTTTGCGTATCCTCCGGGGCTGGCCTATTCATTATTTAATCATCGGTGGCTATGCTCTTGTTATGCTGATGACCATCATTGCTCCAAAAGAAATCATTGGTATTGCCTATGATGCCGGAGGCGTGACCACCTCCACCATTACTGTTCCCCTGGTTGCAGCCCTGGGAGTCGGTCTTGCTTCAACCATCAGAGGTAGAAGCCCACTTGTTGATGGTTTTGGTCTTATTGCTTTTGCTTCTCTCCTCCCTATGATTTTTGTCATGGGCTATGGACTTTTTGTTTTTGGATAATGGGCAGCGGATCGTATGGAATTTATAAAAGACTTCAGTGTAATATTGTTTGCTACCTGCAGGGATGTGCTGCCCATTGTTATCCTGATTGCAGTTTTTCAACTTCTGGTACTGCGACAGAGAATTCCAAATTTACAACGCGTTATTGTGGGTGGTGTCTACGTAGTCCTTGGTCTTGCGCTGTTTCTTGCCGGACTTGAGAAGGCATTGTTTCCTTTGGGGAAAATTATGGCAACCCAGCTCTCTGACCCTGTTTTTATCTATGGAACAGAGGAAATTATTACTCATGCAGACTGGAAGGCGTATGGCTGGGTGTATCTTTTTGCAGCAATGATTGGTTTTGCAACAACCATTGCAGAACCATCTCTTATTGCTGTGGCACAAAAGGCGAACGAGGCTTCCGCCGGGACAATTGCTCCATGGGGATTGCGAATTACTGTTGCTTTAGGAGTGGCATTTGGCATAAGCCTTGGAACATTCCGCATTATCAGCGGGACCCCTCTTTACCTTTATATTCTTGTGGGGTATTTAATTGTTATTGTGCAAACTATTTTTGCGCCTAAGAGTATTGTCCCCCTGGCTTATGATTCAGGCGGGGTTACCACTTCAACCGTAACTGTGCCTCTTGTGGCGGCACTTGGCCTTGGTCTGGCAACCTCTGTACCCGGGAGAAATCCCGCTCTGGACGGTTTTGGTCTTATCGCTTTTGCCAGTCTTTTCCCAATTATTGCGGTGATGGGCTATGCTCAGCTGATGGAATTACGGACAAAACGCAGCATAAAAAATAATGGAGATAAATAATGCTCTTTAAACTTATTTTATCCTCGGTAAAGCCGGATATAACAGATCGTCTTGTTGATGCAGCAAAGGAAGCCGGTGCTACCGGAGCAACCATTATTCCTGCCAGAGGAACTGGTATCCACGAGGCGAAAACTTTTTTCGGACTTTCTTTAGAGGCCCAGACCGATATTATCATGCTTCTGGTGGAAGAACATCGTGTTATCACGATTTTGGATGTGATCAAGGAGGTAGGAGAGTTTCACAAGCCTGGAACCGGTATTGCCTTTGTACTTCCGGTTGAGCATGTTGTCGGCCTGGAAAGCCAGATGGAACGCTTTAAGGAAGATGTTCGGGAAAGTTACTTTTGATGGATCTGTGAAAATGTTTAATAGAGGGGAAAATTATGAGCCATGATAATCGCTCAATAGTACGGACAAGAGATGTAATGCGGAAAACAATTACATTTATTGACGGCATGGCCACAGCCCAGGAAGCGGCAGCCAAGATGCGTTCAGAAAAAGTCAGGTGTCTTCTTGTTAAAAAAAGGCATGCAGATGATGCCTGGGGGATAGTGGTTGTTCAGGATTTCATCAAAGACGTGCTCATGGTCGGTCGTTCTTCAGGAGAGGTACATGTCTACGAAATTATGACAAAACCAGTGATTTCCGTGCCGGCTGATATGGATATCCGTTATGCGGCTCGTCTGTTATTTCAGGCAGGCATCCGCAGAGCTCCGGTGGAGGACAAAGGGGAATACGTGGGAACGATTACTCTTTCTTCATTGATTCTTGATAACGAGCTTTTTTAGTACCTTATAAAATTTTTTCGTGTACTTTTGAAAAATTAACTGTATGCACCCCAAGGGTACTTGTGCCCGTAGTTTGGGTATTTCTTGCAGGGCACCTGCGCTTATTTTTTTTAAATGCCTCGATTTGAGAAGAAATGCCTATTCTCGGACAAGCTTCTAGAATTAAAAAAACAATGTCGATTGCTGGTATAGTATAAAATAAACTCATCGCACAGAGGAAATACCATGAACATCGAAATCAAGGAACGTTTTATGGAGGCATGGGAAAAGTACTTCCCCGGCTGCGAACTCCCCATTGTCTGCTATTATAGCAACGAATTAGGTGAGATAAAGTTTCCAAATCGTCCTAGGCCCAACCGCAAAGGATATACTTGTATTTTCAGTCAAATAGCTCCAGTCAGGCGTGGACGTTCCCGTGCCTTTAACAAGGCAAACCTAGGATGTTTCGGAGCTTTCATACCACTTGGTTTTGAAAGCAACGTCTCCGAAGATGTTAAGAATTATATTTGTAATATAGAGCGTGTCAAAAAGTCTTATGATCATGTTAAGGGCATGTATGAACATCATTCTTCAGAAGGAGCCCCTGGGAAATACCTGGTGTTCAAACGGTGGGACACCCTTGAAAAACAGGATAACCCCCAAGTGGTGTTTTTCTTTGCCAATCCAGACGTTATTGCCGGTCTTCATACCCTGGCAAATTTTGATTCCATGACAGCACACGGTGTGATGGCGCCTTCTGGTTCCGGATGTGATTCAATTGTTGGTTTTTCGATGAGCGAACTGAAATCTGAAGAGCCAAAAGCGGTTCTGGGTGCTTTAGATCCTTCAGTAAGGGCCTGTGTTAAGCCGGACGTATTTACTTTCTCTGCCCCTTGGACCAAGTTTTTGAGCATGCTTGAAAATATGGATGAGAGTTTCCTGGCTGCACATTGCTGGTCGAACGTGAAATCACGCTTTAAATAGACCACCGAGTTTAATAGATGAAAAAAACGATACTGATTTTTGTACTATGTCTGTGGCGCTCTCTTTTGAGAAACCTATCATGTATAGGACTTTCTTTGTTCATGCTACACAATAAGTATTTTATTTTTAATAACTACTCTCACTGCAATACCCATAGTGGAACCCAAGTTTCAGGATACAAAGCATGCCGGTAAAAAAAGAGCTGATTTCAAGAACAAGCTTTTTTGCGGTAAGATTTGCACAGGCTTCCAGAACCTGTTGCTCATTACTGCCTCCACCCACAGTTCCAAAGACAAGCTTTCCTTCTGCCCAAAACAGACTGTTTCCTGGTTTTGCCGGACCATGACCATCTGAAGACAGAACAGTCGCCATTACACCACAGACTTTTTTGTGGCAGAGTTCATTGAGGATGAGCTGCGGGATCATGGTCTTTTTATTAATAAAGATTGTTATAAATTTCAATAATCTCTTTAATCAGGGGCAACCTCGGGTTGGTGGCAGTGGAATGGTCTTCAAAGGCCAGTTCTGCCATTTGCTCGATCTTTGCCAGGTATTCCTCTTCAGAGATGTCGTAGTCACGAACTCTACGGGGCAGGTTTAAGTCATTTTGTAGGGTGCTTATTAATTTGATAAGGAATTGTACGGCTTTTTCCGGATCATTAGTTGCAGTCCCGAGAGCACGAGCAATATCATGATAGCGTTCGTGGGCAATGTATCGGCTACCCGGGATGAGAGGATTAAAACGGCTGGGATCTTCCACGCCATTGTAGCGAATAATAGGGGCAAGAAGCAGGCTGCTTGCTTGGCCATGGGGTATGCGGAATATGGAACTCAACGAATTAACCATGGCATGGTGAAGCCCTGATTTTGCATTGCCTGCTGCCATTCCTGCCATGCTTGCCGCATTAACTATTTTTTCTCTGGCATCCGCCTGGTTATGTGCAACTGCTTTTGGTAGGTGGGCAAAGATCTGCAGTATAGCCTTTATGGCCACGGAATCGGAATAATCAGAGGCCAGGGGAGAAACATACGCCTCAAAAGCATGGCTGAGGATGGCCATACCTGTGATTGCCATGTCTTTTGTATCCACAGGGGGAAAGAGTTTTGAGTCTGCAAGGATGACATCAGGAATCAGTTCGCATGAGTGGAGAGTGCGTCGTTTTTCCCTGTTTTCATCAAAAATGGTAACAGATGCGTACATTTCAGTGCCTGCTGCAAGTGTTGTGGGCACAGCAATCAGAGAGATCTGGCGTTTTGGTGGATCTGTTTGACAGTCGGGGAAATCTGCTGCATGGAGATTAGGAGATGCGTGCGGAAAAGAGCTTTGTGGGCGCTGATAAAAGTAACGCATTACCTTGGCCGTATCAATGGTGGATCCGTCGCCAATGACAAGGATTGCAGTTGGTTGAAACTGATCCATGCACTGTACTCCTTTTTCTATGGAGTCAATGGTCGGCAATTCCTGGGTATTGCAGAAAAAATCTGTCTGAACAGGATATTTTTGATTATTTAACTGCCGGAGAACGGTATCCATATGGTTACTGTCCATAAGCATTTTTTCAGTCACAATCAGCGTACGTTCCATTCCTGTAACAGTCTTCAGATGGTTTATACAACCCTGTGAAAAAAGCACTTTTTCCGGAATGTTCCATTCTCTCAGCCGGATCTGTGAGTTTTGAACCAGTTTGGAGGAGAGGAGCATATCCACTGAAAGAAGAGCGGTAGTCGGGTTACCCGCCTGTCTGTCTCCAGCAGAAGTAATGTTATTGCCGCCCGCCGATGTGATAAGTTCACAGACGTCGCCACGGCTTGCCGGTTGGTTCAAGATGGTGTGCGTGACCTTGAGTTTGGTTGAAAATTCTTCAGCCAGGTTTTTATCTCTGGCGTGAAGTACGGCAGTGTGGGCTGCGGAGCTGAATTCCAGCAAAGCTTCACAAAAGCAGAGTCCTTCGTACCAGCTTTCAGCCACCAGAATAGAAAGAACCGGAGCAGCTTTGCTTCTTGAAAGAGGATGAGCCACGCCTATACCGGCAAGTTCCGTCAACAGCAATTTGGTATGCTCTGGCACTGTAAAGCCTGCCATTTTGGCCAACTGCACAGCATCGCGTCCTGTACATTCTGGATTGGGCAAACCTGTTTCCGAATCAAAAAGGAGTTGTTCCAGGAGTTCTTTTTCCTGCTCTGATGCCAGGTGACAGGATTTCTGCATCAGCAGATCCAGGGTTTGAAAGTAGACTTCCCGGCTGATAATAACAGTCTGTTCAGAGGTGGAAATAAGGCCGTTATCAAAATATTTTGATGCTATGACATCGGTTGCAGCTTGCTCTATGTCTGCGGAACGGTCAATAAAACAGGGAGTGTTTATTTGTCCCATTCCAAGGACAGGAATGTCAGAAAAGACTTGTGGCAAAGGAATGAGGTCATTTTCATCCATGAGGATGAGGCTGATTTCAGGATTTTGGTAAAGGGCATTTATACTTTTGTCAGAACTTGTCGGCAGCCATTGAATGGCATGGGCTGGCGCACCTGCGTTTACTGCTGCCTTTTGCATGAGTTGTGCTGCTGCAAGGGAAGAGGAATAGACAGATGGATGGAAGCAAAATACAATAGGATTACGGGTTTTAACGCTGAGTATTGCCTGGAGAAGTATGGTGGCTGTAGGGTGGTCTACTGCAGGAAATGCCGCCAGAATACCAACCGGTTCGGCAAGAACCTGCCGCCCGCTGACTTTGTTTTCTTCGACTATACCAACGGTTTTTATATTCTGTAATTTTTGTTCTAAACCGCTGCTTGCAAAAATGTTTGTAATGGAGATATCTTCGACAATACCTCTACCTGTCTCGGCAACAGCTTTTTTCGCCAGAGTCAGATGTTTGGAGGCACCCATCCTTGCCATATTGTTGACAATCCAGTCAACGGACTTTTGATCCATTTGAAGATACGCGTCCTGAGCGGACATGGCCTGAAAGATTAATTCATCAACACGCTCGGCATCTGTCAGGTTGGCAATGTCAGTATGAAGCATAGTGTATACCTTTGCTGGTAAAGGGGAAATCCATGAAAGAGTTAATTGAAAATAATAACTTCATTAAGTTGGATTATGTGGCTTTTTCAATGGATTTGTCAAGCCTGCAAGAGCTCATTTTGCCGTGATTTTCATGTAGAAATGGAAGACATTTTTTATTTGATGAATAAAATAAGGTGGAAAGAGTCACAAATAAAAAATAAATTTTTTTTATTTTTTTTT
>JAOZQU010000220.1 GCA_029932055.1 Desulfocapsa sp. | reverse complement strand
TGCCAACAACTTTTAACCAGTTGAGGTGATGACACAAAATGTGCTATTTTAAAATATTAATAATTAACCGTTGTCAATTGATTATTGATTATTAATAAAAATATTCTTTTGACAATCTCCTGAAATAACAATGCAAATAGTCAATAATCAAGTGTTAACGACTAATAACTAATGTTTAGCCTGACGGCTATGCCCTCGTCGAGCTAAGAACGAATTTTTGCAAAATCTAAGAGATGACCAAATACTGCTTTGCCGCCCCGAAGAACATAGCTCATGTCTTCAGGGGTTCTGATTTTCATCAGTTGGCGCAAAACAAACTTAGGTGTTATGAATGATTTATACACATCGCTACACATTTTCATGATTTCTTCAGGTTCCATGTCCGGCATGGTCAAAACAGGCTCTGTCATGTCATAACGTTCCCAGCAATCATATGGATCAAAACTGATCCATCCGTTTTCTTTTGCTTCTTCAAATAAGGGAGTGCCGGGATAAGGGACAACTACTGTTGACTGCAGCATTTCCGCATGGCCTTTTGTCATAAGTGATCTGGCAAGGTCAAGGGTTCGTGCTGCGTCATCACGCGTTTCCCAGGGGTAGCCAACCATGACTGTCAGCTGGATGTCTATACCCGCCTCTGTGGCTATGCGGCATCCTTCAACAATGTCTGAAACTTTGATATTTTTTTTGATCCGGTCAAGTGTGGCCTGGTTGGCAGATTCGAGGCCTGATTTCATCTTACGAAAACCCGCTTTCTTCATAAGGGGTAGCAACTCCGGCTGTCTTACAAGAAAGTCAAAGCGCATGTTACAGGAAAAGAGGATTTTTTTATTTAAGCCACGCCTTATCATTCCTTTGCAGAATTTTTCAAGCCACGCACCGGCGGGAAAATTCCCGCTATCATCGAATATTTCCTTAACTCCATAATCCGTGACCAGCATTTCAATTTCGTCAAGAAGATTCTCAACGGTTCTGGTGCGGAAATTAGGGAAAAGCGTTGTCCAGGAGCAAAAGGTGCATTTGCCCCACTGACAATCCCGGCCCACCATAGTGTAACGAAAAGGTTCACGTTTCTTCCATTTTTCAAAATAGAGATGTGCTTTTGTTAAATCACGGTCAATGAGGGGGAGAGTGTTTAAATCGTTTTTTAGAGAAAATGGGCCGGAGTTTTTGAATGTTCCGTTATCTCGAAAATAGATGCCACCCGGCATACTGCTGTTTCCTGATATGGCATCAACAAGTCCTTTCAGTGAAAAGTCATAGTCTCCACCGGTAAGGACAAAGTCAACTTCTGATTGCTGGAGTGATTCTTCCGGTAAGGCGGTTACATGATCACCCGTGAGCACGGTTTTGATCTCTGGCGATATCTTTTTTACATCTTCGATAATAGACCAGTGAAGTTTAACCACAGGAGTTTTTGTTTCAAAAACAATGAGATCTGGGCGTTCACTTTCAACCGTCTGCAGGAAGTGTGAATAGCTGTGGCTTTCGGCAATGCCATCGTACCAGATAACGTCATGGCCTGCCTGGTGGAGGATGGTCGCTGCATAGGCAGGTACCATTGGATATATATAAGACCCCATACTCATCCATTGAAATTGACGATTCTGGGTGAGCATCGGGCTCCCCTTGCCCTTGAGCTCGGGGTAGCTGAACATTATTTTCATTCTTGTGAATCCTTGTGAAACCGACAATAAATAAATAGCTGATCCGGCATGAAACTTTTATGGGTTGTAGCTAGTCAGCAGTGCCTCAGGTTCGTTCGTGTGGGTTTTGACGTTATAGTAGTAGGCTATGCGGCAAATCCCACACGGACGAAGATGGGGTGCTGCTGACTAGCTACATTCTATCTGGCACCTGAGGCTTTCAATACAGCTGGGATTGTTTGTAATAGCAGTTTGAAATCTAAACCCAGAGACCATTGATCAATATAGTTTAGATCCAGTTTTATCCATTCAATAAACGGAATGTCACTTCTCCCTCTTACCTGCCAGAGACAGGTAATCCCAGGGCGTACACTGAAACGTCGGTTGAACCAGCGCTGGTCAAATTCATTGTAATCTCGTACTGGGAGAGGTCGTGGGCCAACCAGGCTCATATCGCCTTTGAGTACGTTCAGCAATTGGGGGAGCTCATCAATACTGCTTTTCCGTAAAAAATTTCCAACTCGTGTTATTCTGGGGTCATTTGCAATTTTAAAATTCGGCCCCCCGGCTTCATTGTCTTTTTCCAGGTCTTTTTGTAGCTTTTCAGCATTCTGTACCATGGTTCTGAATTTGTATAGCTTGAATCGTCTTTTGTTAAGACCAAGTCGTTCCTGAACAAAAACAGCAGCTCCAGGTGAATCGATTTTTATGACAAGCATTGTAATTAAAAACAATGGGGATAACAGGAAAAGAAGAACTGATGACAGGATCATATCCATGATCCGTTTAATCAGAAGAGCACCATTGTCCATGGTGCCGGTGTACAAAGTGACAACAGGAATACCTTCAAAACTTTCAGTTGAAGATTTTGCAAGGTTGTTGTGGAAGAAATCGGCAAGTATTCTGACGTTGATTCCCTGATCCATACATATGGTAATTATTTTATCATAATGCTCATATTGTGATTTGATGGGTAATCCAATCACTACCTCGTCAACAACATTATGTTTTACATATTCGTCCAGATCGGCAAGGGGGATAAAGGGACATTTGTTCCTGATCTTGTCGTGCTTTTTGTCTGTCCAGTCGGTATCTATAAATTCCACAACCTCATATCCCAAGTGCGGTTTGGCCAGGAGTTTTTCAGCAAAATCAATAACCCGATTATTTGTGCCGGCTATGAGTAATTTATGTTTGTTCTGACCCCGTACCCTGAAACGTCGCAGGATACTCCTGCCAAGTGAGCGGCTCAGGATAGTCGTTCCGGTGCTGACAATCCAGAATAGCAGGAGGAATGCTTTTGAAACCAACATTAAGTCAAAGAGGATGGAGACAATAAAAATACCAATGGTGCAGACTGTTGTTGCTTTGACGATGTGGAAAGCTTCAGCCCGGCGGGATGAAAGGCGTATGGAATCGTACAGTCCGTAAAATGAAAAAACCAGATGCCAGCTAAAGGTAAAGACGAGGATGAGAAGTAAGTTTTGTACGCTGATACGAATAGCCAGAAAAAGTTTTAGTGATGTGACATCCAGTTGCTGGTGCGAGAGTATGGTGGCTATTCCAAAAGAAAAGATAAGAATGGACAGGTCAAGGCATTTGAAACTTCTTAAAAGCAGTAATCGACGATAAGAAGATGACATGAGAGTTAAGTATCCTTAAGGGTTATTCGGTTTAAAGTAACAGAATATTCTGTTTGCTCAAAGAGATTATTTGGAGCCTGTTAACCGATGATATATTAACTGAAACTCATTGCAATATCTGTGCCGTCGTAAAATGGCGGGAGTGGCTAGATTACTGGTGGTTTAGCCTGAAGGAATGTGGCCATATGACCCTTGTGGTGGGTGATTATACCGACACTACCCTGGAAAAACCATTACGCAGCAGGGTCACAATTCCGCAAAGACGCATGTCGACCAGTGTTAAGTTCTGGTGCCTTCCGGTTATTTCCAGACGGGGAAGGCATTCACAACAATGACGATGGGCGGGGAAAATAGCACCCTCTCGTACCGTTGTCATTGTGTGGAAACCGCAGTTGCGTGCAATTTTAAATTCACGTTTTTCCGCCTCATTACGTCCCCCAAATGGATAGGAAAAGTGATTCACCTGTTTGCCTATTTTGTCTTCAATCCGGGTTTTGGAATCTTGAATTTCTTTGTGAACTTCATCGGCTGTGAGTTGGTTCAGCTTGAGGTGGTTCACTGTATGGGCACCAATGGTTACCAGCGGGTCATTGGCGAGTTCAATTATTTGATTCCAATTAAGTTGTTGATCTGCATAGTTTTCTTCTTTTATGTTGTATGGAGTAAAGATAGAAGAAATTACTGCATCCTGCTCTGACTTTGACGCATTGAGAATCAGGTTGCGAATAGCTGCATATGCCTGCTCCTTATCTTTTGGCTGTACTGTGTTGAAAGAATGGTTTTCACCCTTACAGGTGAATGCCACATGCTCATGTTTGAGAACCAGGTCTTCCAGCATGTACCACCACAGGGTGATATCCCCCTCGGGAAAGGCTGTTGCGATATATATGGCGTATGGGCATTGATGGCGTTTGAAGATCGGGTAGATGATTTCATGGGCATCGACATAGCCGTCATCAAAAGTAAAACAGACGAAAGGGCGCTGTTTTACTTTTGATGATATTCTGTTGTGCATCGCATCCAGAGAAATAATATTATATCCCAATTTCTGGAAAAATAGAATAAGATTCTCCAAAAATTGGGGAGTTATCTCAATCCGTGAATTTGCCCCTATTCGTGCTTCCGTACTTTCCGGCAGCACGCGGTGAAGTACAAGAATTACTCCCTTACCTCTATAAACGGGTTTGAGTAGCCAGTGTATTTTTGTGTACTTGAAAACGCTGAAGACTGATTTCAAGAGAGTATGTTTGATGCTGTTCATGCCGTGTTTTTATATTTTTTTAAGAAACGCAAGTTCAGTATAGAGATTGTCAATATGAGAGGCTTGTATTTTTTGTGAACGATAGAGGCGCGGATAACGTAATGTATAATTAAAGCCGGGACCGGGGGAGGGAGAACCGGAAAGGCGTTTGTCGATAACAGTAAATAATGTATGGTTATGTTTGAGAAAAAAATGCTGAATGGGAGAGAAAGCTTTTTTGAATATCGTGGAGTTACTGATAAAGTAAATTTGCGTAAAGCGGAGCTTCTTTTTTCGAACAGTATTGTATATCAGATAACAGTACTGCGATTCGTTATTTTTGTTAACGGCTAAGAGGTGTTCACAGGAAGCAAGGTTATGGTCTGTATAGAGAGCCAGATCCTGTTTGTTGAGTCTTGAGCGAATAGCTTCGTGGTCTGAGTGTAAAACAACAGTACCGCGTCCTAAGGAAAGTGACAGGAATACCGGAAATATTCTCACATCGGTTTCCAGGGTTTTGAACTTGAATTGCTTAAGTATTAAGCTGGCGTCCCTGGAAGCAGTCAGGCTGCTCACTGTGAGATCTTTAATGTTCAGCACAGCCAGAAGAAGAAAAAGGCTGCTTTTTCTATGTTCTTCCGGTACGACCCAGCAGAAAAGATTGCAAAAGTGGTGAGTTTTATCGAGGATTTTTCGTTCATAGAAAAATGTACCGAGAAAGCCAAGCACTTTTTCTTTTTCCATCAGAACATAGCCAAAATGATTGAACCTGCTGGACCAGCGTTTTTCCAGCAGCTGCCGCCAATCGTTTTTGTTGAGTTCTTGAATGCCAAAATGCTGTAATAACGGGTAAATCTGATCAAGCATTTCAATCGTCGCTTTTTGAACAGTTGGCATAAGTGATGGGCTCGTATATACAGATTTTGTCTGGATACGCTCTATTTTCGACGCACTTTTTTAAAACGTTTGCTGAGCTTGAGGCCATCAACAATGTGTATTTTTATCGGTACCTTATAAGGCTGAAGGCTTTGAGCACAAAATTTCTTTACACGTATGATAAATTTTTTTATGTCTTCTTCAGTAATCAGACTGATGTCTGTACACACGATATTGCCGGTAATATTGTTTTTTTCACCGTACACCAGGACTTCTGCTACATTATCCATGGTTTGTATAAGGTTTTCGACTTCAGTGGGAAACACCTTCTCACCACCCACGTTGATAATGTCACAATGGCGGCCATGAATTCGAATGTATTCCCCGTCTTCCTCAACAGTATCTCCGGTAATAAACCAACCGTCATCAGTGAATGGACTGGGAGCAT
>JAOZQU010000219.1 GCA_029932055.1 Desulfocapsa sp. | reverse complement strand
GGCACCCAGGCGTACCATCTCCTTTAAATTATCGAGAATGTGGATATGACCATCTTCAATACGGGCAACAACCATGTGGAAACTGTTTGAACCCAAATCGATTGCGGCTAAATGTTGTTGTGTCTGCTGTTGATTCTTCACAGGTTACCCTTACGTATCATTGCTCCCTTTTTTTTTGCAGACCAAAAATCAATGTATCAGGGTTACGATAAATGAATTCACTGAGCTTTTCAACAGATCGACCGGTTTTTTCAAGCTGACGCATGGTTTCAGAGACTCTGTAATAAAGAGGTGAATTGGGTTGAATTGTTTTTTCAGCCTGTTGCAGGGTAGTGTTAATATGGCTGAGTGTTGCCGTCATATCATCTATAAAAGGGGTGATTTGTGTGTCGACGGAAGTCACCAACGTATCAGCATGGCCTGTAAGAATATTGAATGTATCAAGGCCGAAGTTAACTTTTTGTAGAAGAGGGCTGACATCTGAGTCAATTTGAGAAAGAATTGAATTGAGGCTTGCTGTAGCTGCTGAGAGATTGTCGACAAGCTTTTGTGTTTTTGGCTCGCTCAGGGTTTTAGAGAGTCCTGTTGTGAGTTTATCAAGTGAGTCCAGCGCATTAAATGCCTTTTTGTAGATTTCTTCAAGGTTGATGTTTTCCATGAGCCTGGAGAGTTGCTGCATCTCTGATGGCAGAGTGGGAATTTCAAAGTATTGTCCTGCCTGATCCCGAAAAACTGCGGTGGAGTTTTCATAAAAGGCCAGGTCAACGTAACGCTTGCCGGTCACCATACTTTGGAGTTTTAATTTGGCCCTGAGTCCCTGATCACACATGGATTTTAAAAAATCGTTTACGCCAGCTTCATTGTTTTTGTCAGGATTATCAACAATTAAGGTCTCTCCGGCACTAAGGGAAATGAGAACAGGAATGATAAGTTCCCGGGCTTGGGTTCCATTTGCCTGGATGTGAATTTTGATTTCTTTTACCTGACCAACCGTAACCCCACGATATGTTACGGGAGCACCGACACTCAGACCCTGAAGGGAACCTTCAAAGTATGCAATTACCAGATTTTCTTTAGCAAAAAATTTGGTACCGCCAAAGATGACGATTGCTGCCATAAAGAGGGCTATAGAGACGATGACAAAGGTGCCAATCATCACCGGTTGCATTTTTTTATTTGTCATAATTGATGTTTTCTATTCTTGAAGTTCATCTGGCAAAGAAATACTGCGACTGAGGAATTGTTTTACTCTAATACTGTCACTTTCTCTGGCAAGAGTTTTCGGATTACCGGTGGCAAGCATGGTGCGTGTTTCTGTATCCAGAAAGACAGAGTCGTCAGCAAGGGCAAAGATAGACGGCAGTTCATGGGTAACCATGACAATGGTGGCACCAAGGCTGTCCCGAAGTTCCAGAATCAGATCATCCAGCATTTTGGAACTGATTGGATCAAGACCTGCTGATGGTTCGTCAAAAAAGAGGATCTCAGGATCAAGGGCTATGGCTCTGGCAAGACCTGCACGTTTTCTCATGCCCCCGCTGATAGCAGATGGGAGGTAATTCGCAAATCCCTTCAGCCCCACAAGAGCCAGCTTTACGCCAACAATTTCGTCTATAAGTTTTGCTGAAAGATCGGTGAACTGCTGTAGGGGAAGAGCAATATTTTCCCCTATGGTCATGGAACTCCAGAGCGCACCGGATTGATAAAGTACGCCGCTTTGCTGCATGAGTTGAACCCTCGTTTTTTCATCACTGAGCCAGAAATCAACATCTGAAAAGAGGATATTCCCGGCAGCAGGGCGTTTTAATCCTGTCAAATGTCTGAGCAGGGTGGACTTCCCGCAACCGGATTCGCCCATGATTGTGAAAATAGACCCTTTATTAATGTTGAACGTCAGGTTCTGCTGCAAAATGAAATCACCATAGGCCATGGTAAGATCCTGAACTTCAATAAGAGCATTTGGGGTTGTCTTAGCCATGATGGCTCTATATTCCAATAAGGTTAAAGAAGAAGGTGAAGCCCGCATCAGTAATAACGATAAATACAATGGCTGTGACCACTGCAGATGTAGTGGCCTGGCCAACAGCACCGGCACTGCGTCCACAATGCATTCCTTTAATGCAGCCGCAGAACGCAACCAGATAACCAAAAACAATAGATTTGATTATTCCCACAAGAAAATGATTAATGTGTATGGCTTGTACGGTCTGCTCGTAATAAAGAATCGGACTGATATCGAGTGAAAAGCAGCCAATGAAAAATCCGCCAAGAATGCCGATAAAATCAGCAAATATTGCCAGGAGCGGCATCATTACAAGTAGTGCTGTCATTCGTGGCAGAACAAGGAAATCCAGGGGGTTAAGACCCATGGTGTGCAGGGCATCAATTTCTTCATTGACCTGCATGGTGCCTAGCTGGGCCGCATAGGCTGCTCCTGTCCGGCCTGCCATGATTATGGCTGCCATCATGGGGCCCATTTCACGGGTCATGGTAAGACCAACAAGGTTTGCCACATAGATGTCTGCACCAAACATCTGCAACTGCACTGCACCAATAAAGGCAAGGGTGAAGCCAACAAGAAAGGAGATTAGAGCTACAATCGGAAGGGCCTGTGGGCCACAGTCATAGAAAAACCAGGTGAGGTCTCTTTTAAGAAAGCGGGTGCGGCCTGAGAAGAAACGGACATAGGATAAAAGAATTTCACCGGTGAATGCAAGCATCTCGATGGATTGCCGGAAAAAACCCAGGGCATGATTGCCGACCTCTTCAAGGATCCCGGATTCGGAATATTTGTCATCAGGTGGTATGAGTGTTTTTTTTTGGGTCAGATGGAGAAGTTTACGAATGCCGGAGGGCAACCCCTGATCATCAATAGTAATTGACTGTGAAGCTGCAAACTCAGCTATGCGGGAAAGCTCCACAAGCAATCTGCTGTCCCACTCATGCAGTTGTTCAGTGTTGAAGCAAAGGGTTTTGGCCTGCTGTGAAAAAAGTTGTGCAATATCAGGGGATGCGCAGGGGGTGACATGAATTGTCCATGAACCGAGAAAAGTGAGGCAGAGTTTGTCTCCATCCCGGCTGCTTTGCAATGCACATTCTGTAATCATGGGGGGATTAGTTTTCAGGGCTTGGTGGATACATTTTGAAATGGAGTATGCAAGTCACGGTTACCAGCAGGAGCATGAGACTCAGGTACCACGGAAAGTAAGTGATAGAGTGACGAAAGGCCTCATTTTCCACCATGCTTACGGGGAACTGGGCGGATGCCCCCTCAACATTGTTACGGAGCTTTGTTATCAGGCCAGCATAAAAAATACCAATTATACCGTAGGCAGCATTAAATGCCAGGCCTTTGTAGCTGAGAACAGTGGCCCGTTGGTAAGGTTCGGCGATTTTGTTTAAATAATGGCTGGTGAAAAAGGAAGTCAGCATCATGGTAACAAAGACCAGGGCCATGGGGAGCATACCAAAAACAGGAATCATCAGGGTCAAGCCCCACAGGGATGCCATGGCCAGTCCAATCACCCATAGAACATTGGATAATGGCTTGAAATGCTCCACCATTGCCCGGGCAATCCGTGGTACAACAAGGCCAATAATGGCAATCCCGGAACCGATCAAGCCAAAACTGGCTTCCGGCAGATCAATAACCCTGTAGTACTGACTGGTCATGGTGACAAGCATACGCAGGACATGATCCAGGCTCATACCAAAGAGGATTACTGCAAGAGCCATGGGGGTGTGGAAAATCCAGTGGCCTGCCATCAGGGTGAGTCGGGAAACTCCTTGTATCTTTTGCCAGACACCTTTTTCAACAGCGTGGTTTTTTCTCTCTGTAACAGGATCCTTCATACCTGTTGTAGTTATCAAGGCCAAAATACCAAGACCCAGGGTGAGGTAGATGGGAAAACGCATGGTCACCTGTTGACTCAAATCTATATCCAGGCCAAGCCAGTGCAGTACACTGTTGACTGTGCCGGGATCATACACCAGTGCTCCCAAGGTCATGGTGATCATGTAGGCAAAGTTCCTGACCCGCATCTGGATATCCAATACTTTGGGCCAGTCTTCAGGATCACCTTCAGCAACCAGAGTATCGTAGGTTATTGCTTCATCGGCCCCGCTTGCCAGGGCCTCAGCCAGACCACTTAATATACGGTTAACAAGAAAGGCACTGAAAATCAGGTTGCTGTTCCCTAATGGAACAAAGCTCAGGAGAAGCATCTCCAGGATCATCAGCCAACTGGTGGTGACCAGCAGTCGTTTTCTGCCGATGAGGTCGGCAAGAGCACCGGAAGGAACCTCAGCCAGTACAATGGTAAAGGCCCAGACCGTGTTCAGCAGGGCAAACTGTTCTATGGTCAGCCCATAGTCAAGAAAGAGAATTGTAAAAACAGGATAGTAGAAGCGGGCATTGAAAAAGGATCGAAAGGCGATAAAACGTTGGACATTGGGAAGGGCAAAGGGGGAATGAGATGTAGCATTCATGCTGAACCTGTGATGCTAAATGGTAACCAGCCCGCAGTGTCCCAAAGGATTCACCCTGACTATGAATCCATGTGTTTTTTTGGGGGGACACTGCTGAAGCGTTACCTGTAGGAGCGTAGCCGTCAAGCTAAGACGTTTACATTGTTTACTGTTCGTCCCTAAGGGGATGAGATAATGATGAAAAAACTTTCACCCAAGCGTTAACAATTATCTGTTATCAATTAATTATTAATTATTTAAAAAAAGTTTTAGTCAAAAAGAATACAAAATCCAGTGTCTGCAAAATTACGCTGAATAGCAACTAATCAATTTTCAATTACTAACAATTAATGCTTAGCCTGACGGCGTTACCTGTAGGGTTAATTCGGAGCTTTGTTTTGCTTTCCAATGTACGTGGAAAAATTGTTCTGATAGTCTGCAAAATGTTCATCAAGCATTTTTTTGTATTCTTCCATGAAGTAGTCCATTGCTTCTTCTTTTTTTGACGCAAAATCATCTGCCGATTCGAATCCGGAGGCAACAATAAAGGTGTTAAATCTGGCTGCAGCATACAAAAACGTAGCACTGACTTTACCAGGATGCACTTTACTATTACTCTGCTTATTGGCTAAGGCTATATAAGCATCCGCCATCTCATAGAATTCTTTGTCTTTATCGGTGTCGCTCATTTTTTCTCCTGTTGTTGGCAAGTTGATAAATTATTGTTCTCTGATATCTACTCTAATCAGAAAAGGTTGACAAGGAATGTCATTCCGGCAAGCGGATGGAAAGTATTCAAGAGATGCTGTGTGAGTCTTTTGAAAGAACCACCCGGTTGCGTCCGTTTTCTTTTGCCAGGTATAAGGCATTGTCTGCAATGTTTACCAGATATGCATCAGGATGGGATGGCTCAAAGATGGCAAAAGCCATCATTCTGATTCAGTACGTTTATTTGAATTTTAGATGAGGTAAAAACAAAAGCATCTACTATTTTGTATCAGTTTGTTGCACTGATGTAAATGATCTCTGCTGGAAAGAGTGAGGAATGAGTAGGATGACTAGACATTTTGGGATAATCACGTAAACATGCGGGTTAGAGATAAATTAGTGCTGGAACCCATCGTTCGTAAAAAGCTGAAATTTCTGATGGTTAAGTTGAAAGCTCCATATGCGGCATAGCCGTCAGGCTAAGCATTAATTGTTGAAAATAATTATTGATGGCGTCGTAAAAGCTTAAACTTTTCGCTATTCCGTCATTCCCGAGTGTAGTTATCGGGAATCCATTTTAAAATAACTAGATTCCCGATAACTACACTCGGGAATGACGTGCTTTTTGAAATTATTTGCTAAAAAAACAAGTTTCCGAGTAGCCTATTCAATTTATTTTTAAAATT
>JAOZQU010000402.1 GCA_029932055.1 Desulfocapsa sp. | reverse complement strand
CTAGTCCTTCTGGTGTATATGTTATTTCGCCATATTCCATAGATGGTGACGGTAAAACTGTCCCGGAGCTACCAGATCATTGTCCTTTTTGCGACGACGAGTTATGCAACATTGTCATTGATCACCTGCGCGAGCGTAAAACCGGCCCTTGTATTTTATTAGCTGTAATGCGCTGTAAAACGCATGGAATCGGATTCACTCTTTATCCTCCGGGGTACTATCCATACAGTCGGCATACTCTGGCTCCGGTAGATATGGAAGGTAATCGGTTAACGAGATCGGATGATGATACTTCCTTGTTTGTCGGGACACTTTTTGAAGCGGCAGCGGATGCTGCCAATGGTATATCATGGCAAAGCGAAAGCAATGATGGGCTGTTAAAACTAAGATTTCCAACTCAAATTCGTCATATACAGCGTGCCGCTACCCTACTTGGCATTGATCCTGACACAGAACAGTATTTACGTGAGGAAACAGCGCAAATTCTCACGATTCCTGGACAACTCCTAAACGACACCATAAATCAAATCAACCTTTCTACATGTGCATATCAATCCTGGGGAAAAGAAATCTGTCGCATCGTGCAAGACATCCCAACAGAGACGTTGTTTGAACGTCTTGCGGAGGCCGGAGCCAGTGCCGGTCTTTGGGCAGTTCCATTCTTTTTAATCAACAATATGTTTCAGCCATCGTCGTTCCGCAGGGTGAGAATGCGCGGTTCTCCAGAGAAAAAAGGGGATCATTGATTTCCACAACTTCGTTTGCTGAATTACCCACAGCCCTTTGATAGAGTGTAATGAGTACCAATCAACCACTCTAAAAAAGGAAACAAAGTATGAGAAAAACAAATCACCCCAAAGAACAACCACCAGAAGACGCATTATTTCGCTACCAGATTCTTTCTCAGGTACTCGTCCGTAAACATCAGGGATTTACTAATCCGGACGCCATTGAGGCAGTGGCAAATAGTGCCCACACCACTCTTGCCGGACAAACACGGACGGTCAGTAAAAGAAGTATCTACCGTTGGCTGGCTGATTACAAGAAAAATGACTTTGCAGGCTTGTTGCCATTACCAAGAAAACCAGTAGAACCGTCAGCTTTATCCCAGGATCTGCTTGATTTCTTCAAAGAGCAAAAAGAGGCTGATCCCCGTACCTCTGTACCGGAATTAATCAGGCGGGCAAAAGCACTGTGCCTCGTACCGGCCAATGAAGACATTGATCGAACCACTGTATGGAGAAACCTGAATCGCATGGGAGTCTCCACGAAACGCCGCAAGCAAGTAAAACAACAGAACAAAAAACGCTTTGCTTATCCGCACAGAATGGACATGGTTCTCTGTGACGGAAAACATTTCCGGGCAGGAATCACAAGAAAACGAAGAGTTGCTTTGTTTTTTCTCGACGACGCCACCAGAATGATCCTCGGTGTTAAAGTCGGCACAGCAGAAAGTGCTCAGCTTTTTCTGCGCGGACTTTATCAGGTCATCAATACCTATGGCCGAATGAGTACTATCTTCCTTGACAATGGACCTGGATTTATTGCTGATGACACCACCAATGTCTTACGAAAACTTGCTATTCTTTTTATCCATGGAACCGTGGCATATCCAGA
>JAOZQU010000218.1 GCA_029932055.1 Desulfocapsa sp. | reverse complement strand
TTTAAAGATAAAAACTTGAATATAGCACCAAGGCACTTATGCCGGCCTCACTTACCGTTTACCGGTGTTAGTATCAAATGCTGATAATTCATGGACAGGTTAGGAGGCTGTCCGAGGATAAAATTTCGCAAATAATGAAGAGTTGGGGCAGGTAAGGTACGAGACTCCGAAAGTGAATTCTCGGATAGCCTTCTAGGGGAGATGGTGAAGAAGCAGGTCTGCAACAGTATCGGCACCGTTTATTAGAGCCGGGGTTATTCGATGACCTGAGCGAAGTTGATCGAGATTGCCAAGCCAGTCTCCGGAGAGGAATTCTTGCTGGCTGACAGTTTGTCCATTGAGCTCGGCAGCGCAAAATTTTTCAAGTATCGCTGATTCCGGGAAGGTCGTTCGATTTACAGTGATAATGGGAACTCCGGCCTGGAAACATTCTGCCACGGTAGAGTATCCGCTTTTGCAGACAACAAGATCGGCTGCATTTATAAGATCCGGGTGATAGTAATCACTGTCTCGTGAAAGCAGTAAAACATTATCTGTGATATGACGAGTTCTTTTCTGGCCGGTGAGCAGAAAAATGGTATCCGTGATGGCGGGTAACTGATGCACAAAGGGTAATTCATGGTCAATGCCACCCATGGAAATAAACACCATTTTTTTATCCTGGCAGTTCAGCTTTTCCCTTACCTTTCGGGGCGGTGTACGGATACAGCGAGAGATGGGGCCACAGGTGAGATTCACCTCACCACTACTGCAGGAAGGTTGGGTGCGAATATGGATATCTGCCTGTTGATAATGATCAGCAAGGGTTTCAATAATTGGCAGTAGAGCTGGATGGCGAGGGAGATAAGCCTTATATATCCAGTCCCAGGTAAAGTTTTCGATGAGTACTGAGGTAATTCCTGCCTTCTTCGCCACAGCAATACCTAAAGGGGCAATATCGCAGAGAACAAGGCTGCAGTCTGCTATTTTTTCAGAAAGTTTTTTTATAAGAGAGTTGTCAAAAGGAAGAAATTGCTGCAAACGACTGATGGTTGCCGGAAGATCAGTTTGAAGGCTGCTTTTCTGGACCAGACCGATATCACAGGCCAGTGAATGATAGCTGAAGTTAGTCAGGGTTTCAGCAAAGAGAGACTCAGGGACAGTGGTAAAGAGCTGAGGGTGAATTTCAGGGGATCTTTTTTGTAGAGCCTCAAGCACTGCAGTCATGCGGGTGGCATGACCAAAGCCGTGGGGTGTTATGAAGCAGGCTATTTTGATTTCTTTCATGTTCCATGTTGGTGGGGTTGATCACCGTAAGGGTGGATATGTTCATGGCTATGAACCTGTTTTTGTTTGCAACTTACCAGTGTTTTGTCCTGTATGGTGTACAACTGGCTACAGGTGGAGGCCAGAAAATCAAGGTCATGGGATATGATGATGTGGGCCTGATCCAGCCCCCGCAGAATGTTTATCAGTCGCTCTCTTGTTGCTGGGTCAAGATTATTGCTCGGTTCGTCAAGCAGGAGCAGTTTCGGCTGCATGGAAAGGATGGTGGCCAGGGCGACAAGTTTTTTTTCACCTCCTGATAATTTGTGGGTGATGCGTTCTTCGAAACCTTTCAGACCCAGGTATTCCAGGGTACGGATGGAAATCTTCTGTGCTTTATCAGGATTCGCACCGAGGTTCAAGGGGCCGAAGGCAACATCTTCCAGCACAGTGGGTGAAAAGAGTTGGTCGTCCGAGTCTTGAAAAAGAAATCCTAGCTTGCGCCGCAGTTTACGGAAATCTGTTTCGGTTTTCATTGCTGTCCCTTCCAGAAGTACCTCACCTTCTGAAGCTTTCAGCAGCCCCATAATGATCTGGAACAGGGTTGTTTTACCACTGCCGTTGGGGCCGATAAGACCAATCCGTTCGTTGTTGATACTGAAATTGATATTTTCCAGAAGGCAGGTGTTGTGGCCTGGGTAGGAGTAACTGATATTGCGGAGTTCAAGGAGTGGCTGTTCAGAGCTCATAATGGATTATAACGGAAAAAAGGAAAGCCCGGCTAAAAACAGGCTGATGAGAAGCATCATAACAAGAAAAAGATAATCAGCTTTGACTGGTTGTGGCTGGTTCAGTGGAATGAGCCTGCCGTTGAATCCACGAAGGATCATGGCCTGATGGATTCGTTCAGCCCGGTTCCAGCTTTTTACCAGGGTCATACCAAACAGATAGCTGTAGGTGCGATAGGTGTGTAAAGAGTTGGCTGGCGTAAACCCTCTTAGCTTTGCAGCCCGCTGCAGGCGATGATACTCCTGGTGAATCACAAAGAGTTGACGATAGGAAAAGAGGAGCAGAAAACTCAGTTTTTCGGGCATTCCAAGTTTTTCCAGGCCACGGCCCAGGTCGGCTGTGGTGGAAGTGGCGAGAAGCGCCAGGAAGCAAAAGAGGATACCATTTGTTTTTAGAGTGATGAGGGCAGCGACGCGGATACCGTCCATGCTCAGATTCAGAAAGGAAAAGATCAGTATTTCCTCCCCTCCGTAGGTCAGAGGAAGGGTGAGCCACATAAAAAGAGTGAAAATATTGACGCTTATGATTCGTTTCAGCACCAGTCGGGGAGCAGGGTTTGACAGGGCAAGCATTGCTCCTGTGACGATACATCCTGTTCCGGCCACCAGAAAAGAGGAGCTTAAAGCAAGCACCAGGCTGATAGCCACTGCTCCAATAATTTTTACCCGGGGATCACGTTTGTGGAAAAGAGTAGATCCTGTGGCAAAGGGTTCATCTAGCATCTGTTTTGCTTTGTTTTGGACGATTTTTCAACCATGCTGCCAATCCGGCAAGGCCAAGGAGATAGCCAATTCCGCCCAT
This sequence comes from Desulfocapsa sp., assembly GCA_029932055.1. Lineage (GTDB taxonomy): Bacteria > Desulfobacterota > Desulfobulbia > Desulfobulbales > Desulfocapsaceae > Desulfocapsa. Next base: position 3,043 of record JAOZQU010000218.1, on the reverse strand, counting down.
GATGTCACGGAACCCAGGCTTGTTTTGTTTGCTTTCGGCGAGGCTTCTTTTGATGGGAGCAAGCTCTTGAGCAAGGAGTTCTTCCAGCATCTGTCTGAGTTCTGCATTGTTCAGGCCTTCAGAATTTTTTGGTGTTGAGATGCTCTTTTCAGAAAGATATTCTGTGGCAGGAACCAGCCACTCACTCTGATGCCCTTCACTACCTGAAACCAAGATGAGCAGATCGGATGCCACTTCTCTTGCCTTGTCAGGGACTGTAAAGGTGAAGATTCCCTTTTTGTCTCCAGTTCCCTGTAACAAAATCGTACCGGATTGACTGTCTTTGACTGTTACTTTCCCTTCAATGAGAGGCCGATTGCCGGAAAAATTGGATTCCACTGTCACCGTATCGCCTGAAACCCAGGCAAAGACATGAATTTTATGGGCCTGCACCTGCTGGGGCAGGAAAAAGAGACAGGCAAGGAAAAGTGACAGGCGTATAAACATGATTTTTTTTGTCTGTTAATTATTGATGGAGAGAATTTCAGGTTGCACCCTGGCTAGAAAGGTGACAACGAACATGGTAATAAGGCCTTCAATGAGCATGACTGGTAAATGACTGACTAGAAGAAGGGTGGCAGCACGCAGAAAACCTTGATCTGAGAGAAAAAGAGCTCCGGTCATGAGAAGAGCTGAAAGAAACATGCTACAGAATCCGGCCATAAAACCTGCAATTTTCTGCTGTCTTCTGCTGCCAACGAGCCAGGGTTGCAGGAGCAGGCCGCAGAGTACAGCAGGACCAGCAATAGTAAAACCGTTGACACCAAGTACAATCATACCACCGTATCCAAAAAAAATAGTCTGCAGGCTCAAGGCCACCACAATGGCAGGAAACGCTCCCCAGCCAAGGAGCAGCCCAAGAAGCCCACCAAGGAGCAGGTGCACGGATCCCGGCCCAACCGGTACATGGATGAGTGAAGCCACGAAAAAGGCAGCAGAGAAAAGGGAAACGGTCATGATGCGATCATAATCCAGTTTTTTCAGGCCAACTGCAGTGCCTATGGTGGTGAGGACTGCACCGCCAGCGAGCACCGGTGCGGTCAGGATTCCTTCTGAGATGTGCATTTTCTGTTTTTAGTGGAGATTTTTACCGGTTGAGCCCATGGACAGGCTGGCGTTGCGTACGCCGCGAAGGGCTGTTAAGCTGTCGGCAAGTCCACGAACTTCAACTGCTTTACCGCGAACAATGATCACTTCCAGGCAGTTGTCATGATCCATATGAACATGGGTGGTGGAAACTATCTGGTGGTGAAACCCATGTTGTAACTCCGTGACCTTTTCCTGCAGTTTGTGCTGGTGATGGTCGTAGACAAGGGAGATAACCCCCATTACATCTTTATCTGCCTCCCATTCCTTTTCAATAATCCGGCCGCGAATGAGATCGCGCAGAGCTTCAGAGCGGTTTTTATAATGGCGATCCCGGATGAAATTATCAAAGTCCTCCAAGAGGTTGTCTTCCATGGAAACAGTAAAGCGCTTTAACATGCGTAACACCTTTTTTGAATTTGTGTTAAGTTACCACTTGTCGGAAGAAAGGTCAACTATACTAAGATAAGCACAGCCCATGCCGCCTTCGGATCCGGTGGATGCAATTCTTTTTTGCATTATCTCTCCTCCCGTGTATGCCAAAATCGTAATAGATAAATGGTAGCCCCTTGGGTTTCATAACGTATCTCGTACTGTCTTACGATAATTCGTCGCACTTTGCGGGGCTCAAATTGGAACAATTGCTCACCAATGCGTGGATTATTTAAAAGAGTTGTTGGGGCTACGGTCAGCGCTTGCACTGCACGTGCTGCCGCCTCTTGATTTACTGGAGCCAGAAATTCGTAAAACCGTGCCAAATCGGAAAGTGCTTCACTTGTCCATTTTAGCTCCATCATTTGCGCGGTACTGGTAAAGGACTGTCTGTGCTGAGGCTTTCAGCCCATGCTGAAACGGCTCGGTGTTCAATGATTCTACCCGCGTCGACATCGGCAAGCGCCTCTTGTGTTAAACGACTACGTTCCTCTTCCTGCTCGACCCAGGCAGATAGTGCCTGTTTCATGATCCAGCCACGGGAGCGTTCAAGATGGGATGCTATCTCATCGACTTTTTTTGCTAGTGGTATCGGTACGTGGGCTGTAATTACTCTCGTTTTGGCCTGTGTCATTTCATGCCTCCTTTGTGTGATTATATACCAATCATAATGATTGCCAATGAATAATACCAGAGCAATTTTTATTTCCCCCTCTTAATTTTATCCAGTTCAGTTATATCACTTATGTGCGCTTATATTCGAAGTGATTCAGGAATAAGGTAATGGTTTCAGTTTTGCTTAAATGGTTGACCTTGCCATTGGATTCATTTTGAAATTTTTTTTTAAATACCACAAAATAGGTATTGTTACCTATTTTAAGAATCTTATATTTATGGTAAATTGAATGACGATTCATTTGGAAACAGTGACATTTTACAGCAATAGATAAAGCCAAACCTGTTGTGAGACAGGGACGGAAAACTACGGAACTTGTACAAGTCAGCCGAGTTACCTTTTTGATGAGGTAGCTCGGCTTTTTTATACCTACCACTGTTTGACCTCGAATTATAGCATACTTTTCTTTTAAAATTCATAATGGTAACTGAAATGAAAAAGTTGTCTTTCCAATGTTTGGCTATCTCCTTATTTTGTAGTATTCCATTAGTGGCATTCGGTTTTCAGTGGCCAGATACGGGGCAAATAAAACGTTATGACAATGGTCAGGAAATTTGCTGTCCATCACCTGGAGATCCTTTTTATGGGCAAGATGCAGATTATGCAGGACCAACTCGAGAATGGGTCAAGTATGATGCAGCTGGGACTGAGCTCCCTTTCGATGCTACTGAATGGAGCACCGTGGTGGATAAAATAACTGATCTTATGTGGGAAGTCAAAACTGATGACGATTCTATACATGACAGGGACAATAGCTATGATCACAAAATTCAGTTGGATCCTTTAATTCCAATGGGTTACAGAGGTCAC
>JAOZQU010000217.1 GCA_029932055.1 Desulfocapsa sp. | reverse complement strand
TTAGCCAATCTGATTGAACAAAACCGCAGGCGTAGCAGGGCTACGTTGAGGATTTCGGAGTCTACGCTTACCTGTGATTGAGGAGTGGCTAAAGATGGCCTGAAGCATGGATGCAAAAACGATGAGTTATTTATTTGCGACTCCTAAGAGCCGAGAAGTCGTAACAATCAACAGCCGCTTGAAGAGCATCTGTTTTCATTTCGGCAGAGAGGAAGAGATAAGTTTCAAGCTGCTGGCATTTAGTAAAGTTTTCTCGAATTAATGTATGTCGTATGGGGTCGTTATTCCCGTATCTTTCTAAAATATATTCCAGCCGCTCTTCAAGTGAAACAATCTCTTCATGACGTACGCGCTTATCCGCATAGTAGACCAGTTCCTTGGCAAGATAATAGCCGGTACCATAACGTTTTGATGAGAATTCAGTGAGGATAACATGTTCCCGCACGATTTCGGCCACTTCAGGGTAGCCAAGCTCCAGGCAGATATCTCTTCCCTGTTTGGCATGGTCGCAGTGATTTTCCAGGCATGGGGTCTTGGCAATATCATGGAGCAGAGCCCCTGCCAGAACCAGATCGGTTGATGGCAGGGGGGAGTTGTCTTTGCTGGAATCTGTGAGCCCCTGGACCAGAACCTGGGCTACCCGAGTCACCATCAGGGAATGGGCCCGGATGTTGTCAAGCATGGCATACTCGTCCATGAACGAGTAACACTGTTGGATGGTTGGGACAGGCACCGGTTGGAATGCCTCTATTTCTGACTCAGTTCATGGACAAATTCAACGGCAGCCTTTGCCTGATCGGGCGGTGTAAACTGGTGGATGCCGTGTCCAAGGTTGAAAATATGGCCATTGGCATCTTTTGCATCGTCAATGATGCGTCCAATACGTTTTTTGAGTTCCTGTTTCGGCAGAAGCAGAGAGAATGGATCAAGATTTCCCTGTACAGCAACTTTGCCAATACGTTTTATGGCATCACCAATATTGATACGCCAGTCCAGCCCAAGAACATCAGCTCCTGATGATTCGGACATCTCAAGCAATGTTGCACCGTTGTTGGCAAAATAGATGATGGGAAGGCCAGTATCCTGCAAGTCTCTAATGATTTCCTGCACATAGGGAAGTGCAAAGGTTTTGAAATCACAAGGAGCCAAAACTCCTGCCCATGAGTCAAATATCTGCAGGGCCTGGGCACCGGCTTTGGCCTGAGCTTTGAGATAGAGCGTAGTTGTATCAGTGATCTTTCTCATCATATTGTGAAAAAGTTCTGGATTGGTGTACATCATTTTTTTTGTTTCCCAGAAGACCTTGGAGGAGCCACCCTCGATAAGGTACGTTGCACAGGTAAAAGGTGCACCGGCAAATCCGATAAGAGGAACATTCAGCTCTTTACGCAGGAGACGGATGGTGTCCATGACAAAGCCTGTATGTTCCACAGGATCCGGGACAATGAGTTTGTCGAGATCCGCCTGGCTTTTAATGGGTTCCGGGAAGACCGGACCGCGACCTTCATGGAATTCGAGTGGTGTACCCATGGCTTGCAGCGGGATGAGAATATCTGAGAAAAGGATGGCTGCATCGACATTTAAGATATCAATGGGTTGCAGGGTGACTTCTACGCAAAGTTCCGGAGTTTTACACAATTCAAGAAATGTGACATTGCCCCGCACCTTCTGGTATTCCGGTAGATAACGTCCTGCCTGACGCATGATCCAGATAGGGGTATAATCTGTCCTTTCACCACGGCAGGCCTTCAAAAATGTATCGTTCATAGCTGTTGTTGTTTATTCAATGTTGAAAGTTGAACGTTCGATGTTGAACGTTTATTTTTTTTCTTTTTCTCTAATACTACGCGGAATATAATCACAAAATGGTTCCTGTGCCAGATAGTCGCCGGTCATGGCATAGGCACGAGCCCGGCAACCGCCGCAGACATTCACATACTCACACGATCCACAGTTGTCTTTATATCCTTTGAAATCACGCATCTCAGCAAAGAGTTTGGAGTCTTCCCACACCTCTTTAAATGACTGTTTTTTTAGATTCCCGGCAGCTTTCGGGAAGTAGCTGCATGGGAGTACATCCAGATCCACATCAATGAGACAGATGAGCTGGCCAGCCAGACAACCTTTTGAGCCACCTGTGGAAAACTTCAGGTTCCGGCGTTTAAATGTACTACCTTCTTCTTTGGCCTTCTGGCGCACGATTCGGTAATAGTGTGGTGCGCAAGTGGGACGGGTAAGGAGATCGTCATCGTTCTTTTCAATTTCGTAATGCCATTCCAGAATTTCGTCGTAGAGATCGATTGGAATGAGTTCTTCCATGATATCTTCTCCCCGGCCGGTGGGTACGATCATAAACATATACCAGGCCGTGGCTCCGAGCCCTTTCACCAGTTTATATATTTCAGGGATTTCTTTTCGGTTACGAAGAGTAAAGGAGGAGTTGATAAGAAAAGGAATACCATATTCTTTGAAAAGTTTGATGGCATTCATGGTTCCATCAAAGGCCCCTTTCTGATTGCGAAAATCATCGTGGGTTTCGGCCTTTGCGCCGTCCAGACTGAGTGATACCATCTTGATATCAGCATCTTTAATTTTTTCGCAGATATCACGTGTTACAAGAGTTCCGTTTGTGGCAAGACACATTCGCAGTCCCTTGGAGTCACCGTATTTGGCAATGTCAAAGACATCTTCACGAAGCAGAGGCTCTCCACCCGAGAGTACAATTACCGGGGAGGCATACGAGGCAATATCATCAATGACACGTTTGGCTTCGTCAAAAGAAAAATCCGGATGCCCTTCGATTGCAAGTTCGGATGAGGATCTGCAGTGTACACATTTGAGATTGCAGCGTCTGGTAATTTCCCAGGCAATCCATTTTGGTTCAAAATCCATTGAATTCGTTCTCCATGCAGTAAAAATTGAAAATAATAGCGGCTACTATATTGTTTTTTTATGCAAGATGAAAGACAAAAAGAGGCGTTGCGGCTACTTGACAAGGAAAATAGTGCTACTTATTGTTGATGGCATTGCAGGTAACTAATAAATTTGATTGATCAAGTAACCGGCGGTTGTCTGATCCGGCTGCTGCTTATACAATATATGGAGGAAGGGGTGAGCGAAGAAAAGAAGCAGGAGGAAGTCCTTGAGGAAGTTGTGGAAGTCATCGGTGAAGATTTGCCTGAAGTAGAAGAGGCTCAGGAAGGTGATAATCTGGAAAAACAACTGGCGGATGCGCTGGCAGATGCTGCAGAGCAGAAAGATCATTTTTTTCGTGTTGCTGCCGACTTTGAAAATTATAAAAAACGAATGATGCGCGAAAAGGCTACGGCTGTTAAATATGCCTGTGAGCCTATCTTGCGTGATATTCTGCCCACAATAGATAACCTTGAACGGGCAATTGCTCAGGGAGATGCAGAGGGACTTGATCCTCAGTTGGAATTGGCATCACTTCTTGAAGGAGTGCAGTTAACTTTGAAAAGCCTGCTTACCACCCTTGAGAAATTTGAAGTTACTTCCATTAAAAGTGTGGGAGAAGTATTTGACCCGACGAATCATGAGGCATTGACCATGGAGCCCAGCGACACGGTACCTGCCAACCATATATTAAATGAATTTGAGAAAGGGTATCAGTATAAAGACCGGCTGCTTCGGGCTGCTAAAGTGATAGTTTCAGCCGGAAAGAAGGAATAGCTGCCAGCAAAAAAAATCAGAGAAGATTTAGCCCCGGTAAACTGTATGGAAAGCCGGGATACGAGCCTCAGCCAAATTATTTACTATAAAAAGACAAAAAAATAATTTGTAAGGCCTAAGCAGTTGCTTGACAAAAGCAGGATGATGAGCACTGTAGCAAGTGTTATACCAAACAAAAATATAACGGAAAAATAGAAGATATCGCCTGGCGACAAGCAGGCGGTTTCATGTCTTTATATAAGGAGAGAATATTATGGGAAAGATAATTGGAATTGATCTGGGAACCACAAATTCATGTGTGGCGGTAATGGAAGGTGGCGATCCCACCGTTATTGCCAATGTGGAAGGAAATCGTACCACACCTTCTATTGTCGCATTTGCAGATAGTGAAGAACGTATGGTGGGACAGGTTGCAAAGCGTCAAGCTGTAACCAATCCTGAGCGTACCTTGTATGCCATTAAGCGTCTCATTGGTCGTAATTTTAAAGACGCCGAGGTGCAGAAATCAGTTGAGATCAGCCCTTTTAAAATTGTTGAAGGAAAGGGCGGAAGTGCTGCCATTGAAGTTGAGGGTAAGAGTTATACGCCTGCTGAGATTTCAGCCATGATCCTTGGCAAGATGAAGCAGACTGCTGAAGAGTATCTTGGTGAAGAAGTCACCGATGCGGTTGTCACTGTGCCCGCTTACTTTAATGATGCTCAGCGTCAGGCAACCAAGGATGCCGGTAAGATTGCAGGACTTAATGTACAGCGTATCATCAACGAGCCAACGGCAGCATCACTTGCCTATGGACTTGATAAGAAAGGCGAAGAGAAAATCGCAGTTTTCGACCTTGGTGGTGGTACTTTTGATGTTTCCATCCTTGAGATCGGCGATGGTGTTTTTGAGGTGAAATCCACCAACGGTGATACTTTCCTCGGTGGTGAAGATTTTGATATGCGTATCGTGAACTGGCTTGCTGATGAATTCAAGCGCGAGCAGGGAATCGATCTTCGTACCGATAAAATGGCTCTCCAGCGTTTGAAAGAAGAGGGTGAAAAAGCTAAAATGGAGCTTTCCACCACCACAGAAACAGATATCAACCTGCCATTTATTACTGCAGATGCATCCGGTCCTAAACATCTCAATATTAAATTAAGTCGTGCCAAGTATGAGGCTCTGGTTGAAGATCTGGTTGAGCGTACGGTAGGTCCTTGTAAGACAGCGTTGAAGGATGCGGGACTCTCTCCTTCTGATATCGATGAGGTTATCCTTGTTGGTGGAATGAGCAGGATGCCCAAGGTTCAGGAGAAAGTAAAAGAAATCTTTGGCAAGGATCCCCATAAAGGTGTGAATCCTGATGAGGTTGTGGCAATTGGTGCAGCCATTCAGGGCGGTGTCCTTCAAGGTGATGTAAAAGATGTACTTCTTCTCGATGTTACGCCACTGTCGCTCGGTATTGAGACCCTTGGCGGTGTGACCACCAAGCTGATTGAGAAAAATACCACGGTTCCCACGAAAAAGAGCCAGATTTTCTCAACAGCTGCTGATAACCAGCCTGCGGTTTCCATCCACGTACTCCAGGGTGAGCGTGAGATGGCACAGGACAATAAGACAATCGGACGCTTTGAGCTTTCCGATATTCCTCCTTCCCCTCGTGGTGTTCCACAGATTGAGGTTTCTTTTGACCTTGATGCCAATGGTATCCTCCATGTTTCAGCTAAGGATCTTGGGACGAATAAGGAGCAGTCTATCCGTATCACAGCCTCTTCCGGTCTGTCCGAAGAAGAGATTGAGAAGATGAAACAGGATGCTGAGGAGCATGCTGAGGAAGATAAAAAACGGAAAGAACTGGTCGATGCCCGCAATAATGCTGACGGGTTGATGCATGCCTCTGAGAAATCACTGAAAGATCTCGGTGACAAAGTGGATGCTGAGACAAAAGGTAATGTGGAAAAAGAGATCGAGAACGTTAAAAAGGTTGTTGAAGGTGATGATACTGATGCTATCAATGCCGCCATTGAGGAACTGACTAAAGCTTCTCATAAGCTTGCCGAACTTATGTATGCTCAGGCGTCACAAGATAACCCTGATGCTGGAGGTGGTGCCGCTGGCGCTGCCGGTGGTGAAGAAGCAAAGCAGGACGATGATGTTGTTGATGCTGATTTTGAAGAGGTGAAAGAAGACGACAAAAAAGGTGACAAGAAGTAATTCTGTTAT
>JAOZQU010000216.1:1370-5915 GCA_029932055.1 Desulfocapsa sp. | reverse complement strand
ACCTGTGACCCTCGGCTTGTAAGGCCGATGCTCTCCCAGCTGAGCTAACCGCCCCCTCAATCAATCGTGGACATCTATTTACCAAGAAGCCTCTTAGGCGTCAAGCAAAAAAGATCAATGCGGACTATTATGTGAAGACACTGTAAAATCACCATACACCGAGTCTAACGGCACATCTTTAAACAGGCTTTCTCCCTCTTTTAATATAAGCGATTTTTCCAGTACTTCGTCGACATTGTCGAGACAATGAATTGTCAGACTTTTGCGGATATTGGCAGGAACGTCTGCAAGGTTCCTTTCATTTTCTTTTGGTATTAATACTGTTTTAATGTTTCCTCTTTTGGCAGCGAGCAATTTTTCGGTCAGGCCGCCAATTGGCAGAATCCTGCCCCGTAGAGTAATTTCACCTGTCATCGCGATTTCATGGTTGACCGGAAGTTTGAGAATAGCAGAAACCAGTGCTGTAGCCATTGTAATGCCGGCAGACGGGCCATCTTTTGGAATGGCACCTTCGGGTACATGAACATGAATATCTAACTTCTGATAGAAATCCGGAGCAAGGCCGAGTCGCATGGCACGCGACCGTACGTAACTAAGAGCGGCCTGGGCAGATTCCTGCATAACCTCGCCAAGCTTACCGGTCACTATCATCTTTCCAGTACCGGGCATCAGCGTTGCCTCAATTTGCAGAAGCTCACCGCCGACTGAAGTCCAGGCAAGACCTGTAACCAAACCAACTTCATTTCGTTCTTCAGCAAGGCCGAAACGAAATTTTGGAGTTCCAAGGAATTTAACAACACTCTGGGCAGTGACTTTATACTTTTTAGTCTTTGTCTTTTTCTTCAAACGATCCCTGGCTATTTTTCGAAAAACCGAAGCAATGGTACGTTCGAAGTTTCTAACTCCTGCTTCCCTCGTGTAACGCCTTATAATTTCAAGTGTTCCACCAGCTGTCAGAGAAATATCATCAGGTTTGAATCCATTTGCTTTCAACTGTTTCGGGATAAGAAATCCTTCTGCAATTTTTTGCTTTTCTTCCTCGGTATAGCCGTTTAAACGGATAATTTCCATTCTATCCTGTAAAGGTAAGGGGATCCCTTCCAGATTGTTGGCTGTGGTGATAAAAAAGATTTGAGAGAGATCATAGTCAAGATCCAGATAGTGGTCATTAAATGAATTATTCTGCTCCGGGTCGAGCACTTCAAGAAGAGCAGAAGAAGGATCTCCACGAAAATCTGTACTCATCTTGTCAACTTCATCAAGACAGAAAACAGGATTTGCGACACCAACTTTTTGCATTGCCTGAATAATTTTTCCGGGCATGGCTCCAACGTAAGTTCGGCGATGGCCGCGTATCTCAGCCTCGTCACGCACGCCACCCAATGAAACACGTGTGAACTTGCGTCCCATTGCCCTTGCAATGGACCGAGTAATTGATGTTTTACCAACACCCGGAGGTCCAACAAGGCAGATTATTGGTCCCTGCAGCTTTTTTACCTGTGCCTGGACAGCAAGATATTCGAGAATTCTCTCTTTGGGTTTTTCAAGACCATAATGATCTTCATCAAGAATTTTTTCAGCGTTGTTTATATCAAGTTTTGCACGGGATTTCTTATTCCAGGGGAGAGTGAGAATACAGTCAATATAGTTTCTGACAACAGTGGTTTCAGCAGACATTGGCGGCATATGACGAAGCTTCTTTAACTCTTTAACAGCCTTTTCCCGCACAAGCTGGGGAAGTTTTTTCTTTTTTAACGATTGTTCAATCTCTCCAATTTCATCAACACCATCTTCATTCTGGCCAATCTCATTCTGGATAACCTTAACCTTTTCACCAAGAAAATAGTTACGCTGGGTTTTCCCCATACGTTTTTTCACTCTGGCATTTATATCTTTTTCAAGTTCAGCAAGTTCTGTTTCACGACTGATATATTCCAGTACTTTCTCAATGCGCTGGGGAACTGAATCAATCTCCAGAATAGTCTGCTTTTCTTTTGATCTCAGTGGCAAATGTGCACTGATAACATCTACTAGCTTTCCGCTGGATTCAATCTTCTTGACGGATTTCAGGACTTCGCGTGGAATCTTACGATTAATTTCAGCAAATTGTTCAAAATGTTTTCTCAGTCTACGCACAAAGACTTCTGTTTCCTGTCCTTCAGCATCACCATCATGACGAAGAAAAACCTCTGCCTGCATGAATTTATCATGGGGAAGAAAAGATACGATTTCAGCCTTTCTTTTGCCTTCTATCAGTGCCTTAATGGTGCCATCCGGCAGACGCAGGAGCTGCATGACTACTGCCAGGGTACCAACTCTGTATATTTCATTTTCTTTAGGATCATCAACACTTGAATCCTGTTGTGCAACAAGAAGTATTTCCGTTCTTTTTTCCATGGCGTCTTCAAGAGCGTGGATAGATTTGCTTCTTCCAACAACCAAAGGCGCAACCATGTGGGGAAAAATTACGATGTCACGAAGTGACATAAGCGGGTATAAACTGGTTTCCATTAGAGACATTTCTCACAATATGATAAAAAATTTGCCGGCAGGCGCCGGTTTATTTACCGTTTACCGGTGTTAGTTTTTCCAGGCAATCACTTCAGGGAAGCCTTTACATAAAACGGCTTATCCAGTACTTTCCAAATGTTTTTCTTCAGAAGGGTTACTATACAAAATCACGGGATAATCACCGTCATTGATAACCTGTTCGCTAATCACACATTCCTGAACATTTTCTTTTGACGGCAGTTCATACATCACCTCAAGCATTGCCTCTTCCATCACGGAACGTAGTCCACGAGCACCTGATTTTCGTTTCAAGGCCTTCTTGGCAATTGCAGAGAGGGATCCTTCTGTAAAACGTAATCGAATATTTTCAAACTCGAAAAGACGTTCATATTGTTTTGTGAGTGCATTTTTAGGCTCTTTCAAGATACGGATCAAATCTTCTTCCTCAAGTTCCTTCATGGTGGCAATAACCGGCAAACGGCCAACAAGCTCTGGAATAAGGCCAAATTTCAACAAATCTTCAGGCTGTACAGATTCCAGAATTTCTCCGATTTTCGTGGTGTTATCACCGTCAACTTTTGCGCCAAAACCAATAGACTTTTTGCCCTTCCTCCGCTTTACAACGGTATCAAGACCAACAAAAGCACCACCGCAGATAAAAAGAACATTGGTGGTGTCAATCTTCACCAGTTCCTGCTGCGGATGCTTACGGCCTCCTTTGGGAGGGATGGATGCCACAGTGCCTTCAATTATTTTTAAAAGTGCCTGCTGGACGCCTTCACCGGATACGTCACGGGTGAGCGATGCGCTGTCTGATTTCCTGGCAATCTTATCAATTTCATCTATATAGATAATGCCGCGCTCTGCACGGTCAATGTCATGGTCAGCAGCCTGGAGCAGATTGACGAGGATGTTCTCCACATCATCTCCAACATAACCCGCTTCAGTAAGTGTTGTTGCATCAGCGATACAGAAAGGAACATTCAGGATTCGGGCAAGGGTTTGAGCAACCAGTGTTTTTCCGCTCCCAGTTGGCCCAATAAGAATAATATTTGATTTCTGCAGCTCTACAACATCATCAGAAACAGGCGCGCCAATGCGTTTGTAGTGATTATGCACAGCAACGGCAAGGACTTTTTTGGCAAAATCCTGTCCAATCACATAGTCATCAAGGTGAGCCTTGATATCCATTGGCTTAAGCGCACCCTGCATGGCATCTTCGCTATCGGAAACTACAGCAGCTTCCTCATCTTTGACAATTTCATTGCATAAATCAATGCACTCGTCACAGATAAATACATCAGGACCGGCAATAAGTTTCGCCACTTCTCCCTGATCTTTCCCGCAGAACGAACAGTTGCAGTTCGGCTCTTTGTTTTCTATATCGTCCATATTACTCTTCCTCGGAAGGATCCATTCGTTTGCTTAGTACTTTGTCTATTATACCATATTTTTTAGCTTCTGTGGGGCTCATGAAATTATCACGATCCGTGTCGTTTTTTAATTTCTTTACTGTGTGGCCGGTGTGTTTAGCTAAAATTCTATTGAGATCATCACGCATGCGTAAAATTTCCTGTGCATGAATATCGATCTCAGTAGCCTGCCCCTGATATCCACCCATTGGCTGATGGATCATAATCCTTGAATTTGGCAGGGCATAACGCTTTCCATTAGTGCCTGCAGCAAGGAGTAAGGCACCCATTGATGCGGCCTGCCCCATGCAAAGTGTTGCGATATCGCATTTGACATATTGCATGGTATCATAAATAGCCAGACCTGCGGTAACAGAACCGCCCGGTGAATTAATATAAAAAGTTATATCTTTGTCAGGGTCTTCAGCCTCAAGGAAAAGAAGTTGAGCAACAATTGAACTTGTAATATCATCTCCAACCGAGGTTCCAAGAAAAATAATCCTTTCTCTCAGCAGTCTTGAATAGATATCAAAAGAACGCTCTCCACGAGGGCTCTGCTCCACAACCATTGGTACAAGATTCATTTTACTCTCCTTCAAATAAAGACGACTGCAAAAGCCCT
>JAOZQU010000216.1:0-1270 GCA_029932055.1 Desulfocapsa sp. | reverse complement strand
AGTTCATCACGATTAATGCCGGCAGATTCCAGGTTCATGCCCTGTTGTTCAAGTGATTTCTCAGTGTTTTTGATCATCTCCTCAACTTCGAAACGAACCAGTCGCTGAGGGACCTCAAACTCATGTCCTTCAAGGAGTTTCAACATTACACGATCAGTAACGTCACCCTCGGCACGATCATCCTTTTCTTTTTGCAAGCGTTCACGAATTTCACCCTGTAAATCGGAAAGACTTGTGTAATTCTCGTCTACATCTTTGGCAAACTCATCATTTAATTCCTGGAGAACACGTTCTTTTACATCTTTTACCTTCACCCGAAATTCTACATTTTTGCCTGCTAAAACAGGATTCACATATTCTGCAGGAAATTCAACCTCATGACTGGCGTCTTCTCCCTGCTTCATCCCAACAAGTTTTTCTTCAAATTCAGGGCTTAACTTTCCAGCACCGACATCCACAGAATAATTTTCATTTCTCACCTCTTTCATGGCCTTGCCATTGTGAAATCCTTCGAAATCCACAACAATAACATCGCCATTCTCAACACCACGATCAGTTACAGAACGAAGAGGAGCCATGTCACGACGAAGCTCTCCAAGTTCAACTTCAACAGCAGCATCACTTATTTCGTTGATTACTTCTTCAACCTCCAGGCCTTTATAATCGGCAAGTTCAAATTCCGGCCTGATATCAATATTGGCAACAAAGGTAAATGTTCCGTCGTCATTAAATTTGGGGTCGGCAATGTCAGGATGTACAACAGGATCAACCTTTTCCTGCTCAATGGCATCAAAGTAGCTGTCCTGCACCAGCTTTTCACCAACTTCAGCCTCTACCTGTCCCTGATAATGTTTAACAATTACAGTACGGGGCACTTTTCCGCGACGAAAGCCTTTCAACTTGGTCTCACGTTGCAGTTTGCCATAGGCTTTTTCCAGTTTTTTCTGCACCCCGTCTTTGGGAAGAGTTATGGTGATTTTTTTTGTAAGCGCACTGACATCTTCTACAACTACATCCATCCTGTCCATCCTTTATTGATTTTTAGTCTGACCGGAATTTAATAGTCAGAACCTTTATTCTTAAATTTAGTGCCTTATTCCCTGGTTTCTGTCATAAAAAAAAAGAAAACGGAAAGTGCATTTAAAGTGTTCTTCTAGAATTGGAAGAATCTTATTATTACATTAGTGGTGCGAGAGGGGGGACTCGAACCCCCATGCCAAAGGCGCTGGTTCCTAAGACCAGTGCGTCTACCAATTCCGCCACCCTCGCA
>JAOZQU010000037.1 GCA_029932055.1 Desulfocapsa sp. | reverse complement strand
CCTCAGGCTGAAGAAGTTCTTAAACAGGCAATTTCCTGTGGTGCTGATCATGCTGTGCTTGTTTCTGATCGTGCTTTTGCCGGTGCTGATACCTGGGCCACATCCTATACCCTTGCCAGGGCTGTTAACAAGATTGGTGATTTTGATCTGATCCTCTGCGGCAAGCAAGCCATCGATGGTGATACAGCTCAGGTTGGACCAGGACTTGCCATTCAGCTTGGCATCCCTTTTGTCACCTGTATCCAGAAAATTCGTGAAGCCACTGAGTCGGAACTTGTAATGGAAAGGATGATGGATGATGGCTATGATGTAGTAGCTGTAAAGTATCCAATGTTGCTGACTGTGGTTAAAGATTTGAATGAGCCTCGTGTTCCTTCACTAAAAGGAAAAATGAAGGCCAAAAAGGCGGAAATACAAGTGCTCTCAGCTGAAGATGTTGGTGCCGATTCTGCCAAGATTGGTTTGGCTGGGTCGCCTACCCAGGTGGTTGATGTTTTTCCACCACCGCCGCGTGGTGAAAGAGCTCTTCTCACAGGTTCCATAGATGAACAAGTTGAACAGTTAGTTGAAAAACTTGCTGTCTACCTCTAGACAGACAGGAGAAACTAACAAAAAATGTTGATTGTTGATAATGAACTGTGTACTGGTTGCGGAGCCTGCGAAGAGAGTTGTGCTTTTGCTGCTATTGAAGTAGTTGACGGACTTGCAGTTGTTGGTGATACCTGTACGCTTTGCGGAGCCTGTGTAGATAATTGTGAATTTGAGGCACTCCGAATCGAGGGTGCTGAAAAAAGTGTTCAGGTAGATCTTCACAGCTGGAGTGGTATCTGGGTTTACTGCGAATACCGCTCAGGGAAGCTGGCACCTGTTTCGCTGGAACTTTTAGGTATAGGACGTAAACTCGCTGAAGCCCGCGGAGTGAAACTCTCTGCAGTATTGATTGGTTCTGACACCAGTGATACTGCAGAAAAGTTGATTGGTCATGGCGCAGATATTGTTTACCTTGCTGATGATCCGGTTCTTGCCTATTTTACTGATGAGACTTATGGCGCAATACTGACGGATTTAATCAAAGAGCATAAGCCGGAAGTTGTTCTGGCCGGTGCAACGGCAATTGGTCGTTCTTTTATTCCAGGTGTGGCAAATACTTTAGGTGCAGGACTGACTGCCGACTGTACACAGCTCGACATTCGCGCGGATGATGGTGCTTTGCTACAAACCAGACCAGCTTTTGGCGGAAATATAATGGCCACGATTATCTGTCCAAGCTCCCGGCCTCAGATGTCAACTGTTCGACCAAAGGTTATGAAAGAGCTTGAATATGATGGAAGTCGTGTTGGTGAGATTATTGATGTAACGTTGGATCCCGCCAGGCTCCGGTCCAAGGTTCGGGTTTTGGAGTCTGTTTTGTCTGAAAGTGATGATGTGAATATTCAGGAATCTGATATTCTTGTCGGTGGCGGTCGTGGTCTTGATAATGAAAAAGGCTTTGAACTCATACGAGAACTTGCAGGCAGCCTGAATGGTGCTGTTTCAGCAAGTCGTGCAGTTGTGGATTCCGGCTGGATAGGATATCCACATCAGGTTGGTCAGACAGGAAAAACCGTGGCTCCAAAACTCTACATCGCATGTGGAATTTCCGGTGCCATTCAGCATGTTGCAGGTATGCAGTCCTCTGAGACCATTGTAGCCATAAATCGCGACGAAAATGCCCCGATTTTTAATGTGGCGGATTTTGGTATTGTTGGAGATCTCTTTGAAGTACTTCCCAAACTTATCAGCAAAATAGAAGGGCGTCGTAAGTTATGAGTCTGAATGGTAAAAATGCACTTGTCACCGGAGGCAGCAGAGGAATAGGACGTGCAATTTCCATTCGTCTGGCTTCTATGGGAGCCCATGTTTTTATAAACTATGTCAGTAATCCGGAAGCAGCAGAGGAAACCCGGAAAATGATAACCGATGCCGGTGGTACTGCTGACCTTCTTGCTTTTAATGTTGCTGATGTGGAGCAGGTACAGGATGCAATTAAGGGCTTGATTAAAGATACGGGTTCCCTGGATATTCTGGTGAATAACGCAGGGATTACCCGGGATGGATTGATGGCCAGGATGAAAGAGGCTGACTGGGATGCAGTTATTGATACCAATTTGAAAGGTTCTTTTATCTGTGCTAAAGCTGCGGCCCGTTCCATGATGAAAAAGAGATGGGGGCGTATTGTGAACATCTCTTCTGTTATAGGTTTTGCTGGAAATGCAGGCCAGGTGAATTATGCTTCTGCCAAGGCAGGCATGCAGGGTTTAACAAAATCCATGGCAAGAGAATTTGCGACTCGTAATATCACTGTGAATGGCGTGGCCCCTGGCTATATTGTCACTGATATGACTCGTGATCTCCCTGAAGAAATCCAGGAAAAAATCAAGGCGGAAATTCCATTGGCAAGTCTTGGAGATCCGGAAGATGTTGCCGGTGCTGTTGCTTATCTTGTTGGTGACGATAGCAGCTACATTACAGGGCAGACCATTCATGTGAATGGTGGCATGTATATGTGATTTACAGTTTGTCAGGATTTTGTTACTAATAGTTTCGTGTTCGTTATCGAGCTCTCGAGAAAATCGAGGTTCATTAAAAAGAATAGATAAAACATACAGGAGTTTAAAATGGCAATTGAACAACAGATGGTTGATATTATTGTTGAGCAGTTGAGTGTTGATAAAGATAAAGTTGTTTCAGGCGCATCTTTCGTAGATGATCTTGGTGCGGATTCTCTTGATCTGGTTGAGTTGATTATGGCCATGGAAGAGGAATTTGATGTTGAGATTCCTGACGAAGAAGCTGAGAAGATTGCCACTGTGCAGAATGCAATTGATTTTGTTAATAATCTGAAATAATTGCTTATCCGGAACGTATTTTAGTTTTGGGCACTCAAGAGGGTTTCAATGCTTAAGCGCAGAGTCGTAGTTACTGGTATTGGTCTAGTAACTCCATTAGGGACAGGAAAGGATAAAACCTGGAATAATATTGTTAACGGAAAGAGTGGTGTCGGCCCTATTACCCGTTTTGATGCATCCGGGTTTGCTTCTCAGGTAGCTGCAGAAGTTACTGATTTTGATCCCTTAGATCATTTTGATAAAAAGAGCGCAAGGCATCTCGATCCTTTCGTCCAATATGGGATTGTAGCTGCTCGTTCTGCTGTGGAAGACAGTGGTCTTACTATCACTGATGAGAACTGCAACAGAGTTGGGGTGATTACCGGCTGTGGCATGGGTGGTTTGCCTATTATTGAAAAGAATTACGATATCTATCTAAATCGTGGTCCAAAAAGAATTTCACCATTCTTTATTCCCATGGCAATACCAAATATGCCTTCAGGGCATATTTCCATGCAGATTGGTGCCAAAGGTCCTAATCTTTCCCTTTCTACTGCCTGCGCTGCCGGAACCCATGCAGTTGGCGAAGCCTTTCGGTCCATTATTTATGGCAGCAGTGATGTTGTGGTGACTGGCGGAACCGAATCAGTTATCTGTCCTTTAGGTGTTGGTGGTTTTAGTGCCATGAAGGCTTTGTCTACCAGGAATGACGATCCAGCCAAAGCATCCCGTCCTTTTGAAAAAGATAGAGATGGATTCATCATTGCCGAAGGTGCCGGGATACTGGTTGTTGAGGAACTGGAGCATGCCTTGAGTAGAGGTGCGGATATTTATGCCGAGGTTATTGGTGCCGGTGCATCAAGTGATGCCTATCATATCGCAGCACCACCCGAAGATGGAAATGGTGCTGTACGTTGTATGCAAATGGCACTTCAAGACGCTGGGATTAATCCTTCCGACATTGATTATATTAATGCTCATGGCACCTCAACACCTTTGAATGATCGATGTGAAACGGCTGCCATAAAAACAGTTTTTGGTGATCATGCCGCAAAGCTGGCCATCAGTTCCACTAAATCCATGACTGGTCATGCATTGGGAGCGGCTGGCGGGCTTGAGGCTGCTTTTACTGCCATGAGTATTAAAGATCAAATTGCACCGCCAACCATTAATCTTGACACGCCAAGCCTTGAATGTGATCTTGATTATGTCCCTCACGAAGCCAGGAAAATGGAAATTAAAGTAGCTCTTTCTAATTCTTTTGGATTTGGCGGAACCAACGGTGTTGTTGTCATGAAACGTTTTGATGATTGATTAAGCTCAAGGGGAAATTGTGAAGGTAGCAATAGGATCGGATCATGGAGGCTTTGCCCTCAAGGAAGTTGTTTTGGCTTATCTGACGGAACTTGGGCATGACATTCATGATGTTGGATGTTTCGTCAATGAATCTGTTGATTATCCCGGCTTTGCCGACCTTGTCTGTGAGCAGGTTGTAAAAGGTGATGCAGACAAAGGGATTTTGATTTGTGGAACTGGTATCGGGATGTCCATGGCAGCCAACAAACATGCAGGCATTCGCGCAGCACTATGCAGTGAACAGTACACTGCTCGCATGAGTCGTGAACATAATGACGCAAATATCCTCTGCATGGGAGAAAGAGTTACAGGCCCTGGAGTTGCTGAAGAGATTGTTCGTACCTGGCTTAGTACACCATTTGAGGGTGGAAGGCATCAGCGGCGTATTCAGATGTTTAGTACCTTATAAATTCTTTCGAAGTCTACGCTTATCTCGTGTTTTTTTGAAAAGAATTTGGTGAAGGTACTTATACCCCTTTTGTGGGGTGCTAGTACCTTATAGATTCTTTCGAGGCCTGAGTTGATATCTTATATTTATAGGCACTTACCGTTCGTCACCGGTGTTAGTTGAAAGGCTTAAATTCATAATAGCTTATTGGTGAAAACCGGCATACCATTATGGTTTTGCCGGTTTTTTTGTTTGTTTTGGTTTTTGTTGCTGAATAGTTACCTTTATTTAAAAATTTATAGAGAATTTATTTATGTCATCTTTGCAAAATACAGATCCGGATATTTTTAATTGTATCAATCAGGAATATGAGCGGCAGAACAGTCAACTTGAGTTGATTGCCTCTGAAAATATTGTCTCAGGTGCCGTGCTTGAAGCTCAGGGCTCTATCTTCACCAATAAGTATGCTGAAGGCTATCCCAAAAAACGCTATTATGGCGGATGTGATAATGCCGATGTCGCTGAGACTCTCGCAATCGACAGAGCTAAGGAAATATTTGGAGCTGAATATGCAAATGTTCAGCCACACTCAGGTTCTCAAGCCAATATGGCCGTTTATTTTGCCACTCTCAAGCCAGGCGATAAGGTACTCGGTATGGATTTGGCACACGGGGGGCATTTAACCCATGGCAGTCGAGTGAACTTTTCAGGTCAGCTTTATAATTTTATTTCTTATGGTGTGGATCGGAAAAACGAACAGATTGATATGGAAGAGGTTGAACGTATTGCCTTTGAAAATAGACCCAAGATGATTGTGGCCGGAGCAAGTGCTTATTCTCGTTTTATTGATTTTGAGGGCTTTAGAAAAATTGCTGATCAAATTGGTGCTTTGTTTATGGTTGATATGGCTCATATCGCAGGCCTTGTCGCAGCTGGTGTTCATCCATCTCCCGTTCCCTATGCTGATTTTGTGACCACAACCACCCACAAAACCATGCGTGGTCCACGGGGAGGTTTAATTCTGGCTAGGGAAAAATATGGGAAGAGTCTTAATTCTAATATTTTTCCTGGTATCCAGGGCGGTCCCCTTGTCCATATAATAGCAGCAAAAGCTGTAGGTTTTAAGGAAGCCATGAGTCCTGCCTTTGTTGATTACCAGAAACAGGTGGTTAATAATGCTACTACTTTAGGTCAATCTCTTGTTGATAAGGGGTTTCGACTGGTATCCGGAGGAACGGATAATCATCTTGTCCTCATTGATATGACCAGTAAGAATATCACAGGAAAAGTGGCTGAGGAACTTCTTGAACAGGCTGGGCTTACAACCAATAAAAATGCTATTCCTTTTGATAAGGAGTCACGGTTTGTTACCTCTGGAATTCGTGTGGGTACTCCAGCAGTGACCACCAGGGGCCTTAAGACAAAAGAGATGGGACTTATTGCCGGATGGATTGAACGAGTTATTACCGAACAGAGCGATGAGGCTCTGTCTTTAGTGCGTCAGGAAATACGATCACTATGCGATAAATTTCCTTTATCAGCACTCAGCTAAACCCGGTGATGAATGGTAAAGCGGCACTCAGTTCAGTACCCCTCGGAGGTATAGCCGTCAGGCTAAGAAATTTTCTTTGCCTGCCAACGACTTTTAACCAGTTGAGGTGATGACACAAAATGTGCTATTTCAAAATATTAATAATTAACCGTTATCAATTGATTATTGATTATTAATAAAGATATTCTTTTGACAATCTACTTAAATAACAAAACAAATAAACAATAATCAATTGTTAACGACTAATGACTAACGCTTAGCCTGACGGCTATGCCCTCGGAGTCGCAGTTTATACCCCTCAAGGAGGTACTAAAAAGAGTACCCTGGTATTTTAGGCTGCTTACCTGAGGGGTAAAAAATACGAAAATAATTTATAAGGTATAAAGTTCAGGAGTTTAAATGAAATGTCCATATTGTGGTCATCTTGACAATAAGGTTATTGATTCAAGGCTAAACAAAGAGAGTACCATTACTAGAAGAAGACGTTCCTGTATCTCCTGTGAACAGCGTTTTACCACCTATGAACGTCTTGAAGTAATGCTTCCCATGCTTGTTAAAAAGGATGGCCGGAGGGAAGTCTGGGATAGACAAAAAATGGTTGTCGGCCTTGAAAAGGCGTGTGAAAAACGCCCTGTCAGCTGTGATGATATTGATGTTTTCGTTGATGAAATAGAGAGCCGATTACAGGACTATCCTTCAAAAGAAGTTCCTTCAGGTGTTATTGGTGAATGGGTTATGGAAGAACTTACTAAGCTTGACGAGGTAGCTTATGTCCGTTTTGCATCAGTATACCGGCAATTTAAAGATGTAAATGAGTTTATGGATGAATTAAAAGGTTTACTTGATGCCAGAGGAGATACGGAACCAGGTGAAGAATCCTGAGGGGATGAATTCCACTATTGACAGTAAATTTATGCGTCTTGCATTGCGGGAAGCAAGAAAAGGTATTGGTCGAACTTCGCCAAATCCCTGTGTTGGCGCTGTTATTGTACAAGATGGGACAGTGCTCAGCCGTGGGTACCATAAAAAAGCCGGTACTCCCCACGCGGAAATAAATGCTCTCCGTAAAGCAGGTAATAAGGCGCGTGGAGCTACAATGTATGTAACTCTGGAGCCTTGCAATCACACAGGTCGCACACCTCCCTGCAGTCATGCCGTGGCAGTCGCAGGTATTAAACGTGTAGTCGTAGGCATGGGAGATCCTAATCCACTTGTCAGTGGAAGTGGCATTAATTACCTGAGAGAAAAGGGAATAGAGGTTTTAAGTGGAGTGCTTGAAAAAGAATGCCTTGAACTGAATCTCCCTTTTATAAAGCACATCACCACCGGCAGGCCTTTTGTTGTGATGAAGGCAGGCATGAGTCTTGACGGAAGATTAAGTTATCAAAAGGGAAAGCCGGGACAGATGACAGGCGAGAAGAGTTTGCACAGGCTTCATGGTCTTCGTAACAGTTTAGACGCCATCCTGATAGGTAGTGGAACTATTACCGCCGATAACCCTTCTCTCACAACACGCCTTGGGAGCCGCGGCAGGGATCCTCTTCGCGTAATCCTCGATAGTTCGTTACAACTCTCATTGGAATCAAAGATACTTCATCTTGAGTCATCTGCTCCAACTCTTCTTTTTTGTTCTCAATCTGCAGATGAAGAGAAAATAGCACGGCTTACACAACTTGATGGTGTGCTTGTCCAACCCATAGGCGCTGACAAAGAAGGTATGTTAGATCTTAATGATGTGCTTGATAATTTAGGGGAAATGGGAATTTGTTCTCTGCTGGTTGAAGGCGGAGGAACTATTCATTCAAATTTTCTCAGAAATGGATTAGTTGATCGTGTAATGCTTTTTGTGGCCCCTTTGTTTGCTGGTTCGGAAGGAACACCGCTACTCAGCGATTTCACCGTGAACAATCGAGCTAAGGCTCCTGAACTGAGAAATGTCAGCTATAAACGTTGTGGCAATGATTTACTGATTCAAGGCGATTTGTTTGAGCCGTTCACCTGTTGAAAAAATTTTTTCTGAAAAATAAGTCGAATGCTACTTTTTCATTAGTTTTTTGATTTCTGATAATCGTTTTTCCACTTCTGTGAGAGTGTTGAAACGAAGAACAACAGAGATCTCGTCTTTTTCAAATGCCTGGCTGTGATTGACTGAACAGGATGCAGGCAGTTCCATTTTATTGACACTTTTTATGAAATGATCTTCTGCAGCATTACTTTGCGGGAAGAGTTTTTTTTGTAAAGTTGAGAATAGATTTGCAGCTTTTTGTGGATGATTCATTTCAGGGTGATTAAGTATTTCTTTGAAATCAGATTCAGTCAGTAGCTCTGTAATTGATTTTCGTTGTCCAAAAGCCAGGTCTTTACTGAGTGCCAAAAGTCTTTTTTGTTTTCCCCCACCAAGTTCCAATTCCTGAAATATAGAGTGGAGTGTCAGCCTGTCTTTCGTATCAAGTTGCAGTAATTCCAATGCTGTCTTCTCTCCTAATTTCCCAATGTGGACGTCAATTTGGAGTTCCGGCTCCAGCCCTGAAAGAAGTATAAGTTTGTTTATTGCATGGGCTTGTATTTTTTCATTAAAGATCGGTGAAAAGCAGTCAACAGCATCCTTAATTGTCATATGGTTGAGAGTAATTTTAAAGAAAAAAGCTTTTTCCATAGGGGAAAGACCGCAATTTAGTAATTGATCTTCCAATACATAACTGAGTATTCGTCTAGTCGGAGTCTTTTCATCGAGAATCAAGGCTGTAATGAACGATTGAGCAGAATAGACTTGTTGGAAAATGTTTATACGACTGCGTCCACAAATCAATTGGTATCTGTTGGAAGAAAGTTTCAGTAAAATTGGCGGATGTAAAAGACCAGTGTTTTGTATGGAAGAACTGAGCCTTGCAGACGGTTGTGAAGAAATGAATGGGTGAATATTCCAGTTATCTGAAATTTCAATTTCTTCTATCGTGACATTTTGAAAAGAAGAGCAATGTGGCATGATGATTGGGTGTGGGAATTGATGGAGAAAAATTCGATTGCTAATGAGTCGTAAATGAATTTTATCAAGAGATGAACAAAAAAACCTGTATTAATTTTCATTTAATGAAAGTCAATACAGGTTTAAAGTAAAGAAAGACAGTTTTTATTAAACTGAATGATTAACAGTACTCAAGCTTCATTTATTTTATCACGAAGAATTCCTGATGGTTTAAATGTTACAACTCTCCGGGCATCCAAGGTGAGTTCGTCACCAGTTTGAGGATTCCTTCCTCTTCGTGATTTTTTGTCTTTAACGTTAAATTTCCCAAAACCGCTCAGGAGAAGGTCTTTTCCCCCAATGAGAGATGTTTTTGAAATTCGCAGAAAGGCCTCGACGGATTCTGTTGCCTGTGCTTTTGTCAAAGAACCGTGAGATTTATATACTTGCTGGACCAAGTCAGCTTTTGTCAAAGTTTTTTTCAGAGCCATGATTGAGTCCTCCTCAAAGATACTTTCACCCCCCAAGGGGTATTCAAATGAGTCCCGGCTTGTTTCCTGTTTATCACCGAGGGTAGTTACACTGTATTCTTAATGATATGCGTTAGGAGAATAAAGTCAACACTAGTATTGTTTTTTTTAAATATTTCCTGCCATTGAGAAAATTGGAAGATACATGGCAACAACAAGACCACCAATCATCCCGCCCAAAACAACCATCATTAAGGGTTCTATCATAGCAGTTAAGTTTTCCACTGCCTGGTCTACTTCACCGTCATAAAAATCGGCTATTTTGGCAAGCATTGTATCCAGGGCACCGACTGATTCACCAACATTAATCATCTGTACCACCATATTGGGGAACACCCCACATTCTTCAAGAGGTTCTGCAATAGGACGACCCTCTGCAATACTGTCAGCAACACGGAAAACCGCAGCTTCGATGATTTTATTTCCAGATGTTTTGGCAACGACATGCAGAGCTTCAAGGATCGGTACTCCACTCTGAAGCATGGTACCTAATGTTCTCGTGAATTTAGCGACGGCAACTTTTCTAACTAATGTTCCGGCAATGGGTGCCCTTAAAGCCATTGCATCTATTTTAATTCGTCCCTTTTCAGTATTGTAGATCTTTTTTATCAGATAAATAAACCCCACAGTTCCCATGGCAAGCCAGATGAAATTACCTTTAACGAAGTCAGACATGGTTACAACTATTTGTGTAGGCATTGGAAGGGCAGAGTCCAAACTTGCGAACATTTCTTCAAAAACAGGAATAACGAAAATTAAAATGACCACCAGAATGAGCAGAGCTATGCAAATACAAATAACCGGATAAGTCATGGCACCTTTGATTTTTTTCTTTAGTTCCATGGATTTTTCCATGAAAACTGCAAGGCGACTAAGGATAGTATCCAGGATACCGCCGGTTTCTCCTGCTTCGATCATATTGGCAAAAAGATTGTCGAAAACTTTTGGATGTTTACGCATTGAGTCGGCAAAAGTTGTTCCTGTTTCTACATCCATCCTGATCTCTGTCAGGACTTTTTTGAAAGTAGAATTGTCTTGCTGTTTCGAAAGAATTTCCAGGCTCTGCACTAAGGGTAAGCCGGCGTCAATCATAGTAGAAAGCTGCCTGGTAAAAATAACAACATCTTTACCGGTTACTTTTGGTTGAAATAAAGCAATATCTGCAAAAATATCTTTAGGCTTTTCTTTAATGACTGGATCTTTAATACGGAGGCGTTTGACATGAGCAAGGGCGGCTGCCTGATCAGGGGACTCAACCTCTCCTTTACGCTTGTCTCCGTATGAATTGATACCTTTCCATGTATAGATCGGCATTATGCGCTCTCCTGCTTGAGACTACTTATTCTAGATTAAACCTACAATTTGCTGAAACTAACATTTTGTCAGGTGTCATATCGACAGGAAATGACTATTTCAGAATTCGGAAAAAATATAAATCTGTCGAATAGTAAGAAATCATTAAACATTTTGTTTCAAAATTAATTGTATATCATGAGGTTAGAGATTACAAGCCAGACTGTTATAATCTGTACTTTTTTTGTAACTATTCAGTGGCAGCAAGGCAGGCGAGTGTACGAGTCAGTGTGTATCTATTTAGGTTAGAGCTAAATTAGTGCTACCCCCATCAATTGTAAATGTTTTGATAGTTACCTTATAAAGGTGCCCTGCCCATGGTTTTGCGTAAATGTTTTGTACTGGTGCATTTGCGAAAAAATGTTAAAATTTGTTCTTGTTTAAACTGTACAGACTTGGTAATATATAAAGTTTATTGGTGACTACTTGGCTGGGATTCGATGCTTCTCAGCGTTTAATGTTTATATAATAGTCTTTTTGACTTTGAGGGGGATAGCATGCAGAATCAAGCTGCTACAAGCTATAGTGCTAGAAATTTTCAACCTGTTGTTGAAAAATGTGATGGTTGTGAAAGAATTGTTGAAGAAGCAGGCGCGCAATATTGTAAATCGTATCTTCAGCCTGAGTCAAAATGGCGGTTGGGAATATGTAATTTTGCAACCCATGCTAAGCCTGAGATAAAAATTATTACGGTTCGTATTAACCCTTTGAAGGCTGCCAAGCGAGCTTCTGCCCAAAAAGTTTAATTGTTTCTAACTGTTTTATTAAAGGCGTTATCCTGGTTACAGGATAACGCCTTTTTTTTTGTCGTTAAGATAGGCCCGAATATAAACTGGGGAAATTAAACTTGATTAGGCCTTGGCCCAAATATAGCGGTACCAACTCGAATAATGGTTGCCCCTTCCTCAATGGCTATTTTGAAATCGTGTGACATCCCCATGGATAGTTCAATGTTTTTATTATCAGCAAAAAGTGCCTGTTCGGCAAGATTCTTGCCCAGGAGACGGAGGTTTTTGAAATAGCTCCTGGTCTCTTCGATATCATTTGTGAGAGGAGGGATAGTCATTAGCCCCACGGGACGTATCCGAGGGAAAGAGGTGATTTGTTCCAGCAGTTCTCCAGCTTTTTCCGGTGTAATACCTGATTTTTTAACATCTCTGCCAATATTTACCTGGATGAGTATATCCAGGGATCGTTCAAGTTTTTCCAGATGAGTGTTTAAGGCTTTTGCAAGTTTGTACCTGTCCACAGTTTCAACCATGCTAAACAGTTCCGCAGCCTGTTTCGCCTTGTTGCTTTGGATGTTGCCTATAAAATGAAATACTGCAGCATTATTGATTTTTTGTCTTTTTTCAGCAGCTTCCTGCATATAATTTTCACCAAACAGAAAATGACCTGCCTCCATGGCCTCTTCAATGCTGGCAATGGAGTGACGTTTAGAAACAGCCACTAGTTTTATGGTGGAAGGATTCCTGCCGCAAGCAATAGCTGTTTCTGTTATTGACTTCTGAATGGAATGAAGTCGGTCTGCAATTGTCATGGAATTCACTGTGTAACCTGATAATTGAAGAGCATCTGAACATTTTTGCTGGTTTGATCTGCCACTTCTTCAATGCTCAATTCTTTAAGTTCCGCTACTTTTTCTGCGGTAAACGGCAGGTATGAAGGTTCATTACGTTTTCCTCTCCAGGGAACAGGGGATAGAAAGGGGCCATCTGTTTCAAGGATAAGTGATTGGAGTGGAACCTTACTTGCAACCGTTTGCAGATCCTTGCCGTTTTTGAATGTTACAACACCCGGAATGGAGATGAAAAATCCAATTTCCATAATCTGTTCTGCAAAATGAATATCACCTGAAAAACAATGCATAACTCCACCATTGGGGAAGGGGCCAGCCTGACGTAAAATGTTTAAAGTATCGTCATGGGCATCTCTATCATGAATAATAACTGGAAGTTCAAGATCTTTTGCTATTTCTAGTTGTTCACGAAAGGATTTTTTTTGAGATGCCGGCTCTGCATATTGTTTGGCATAGTCAAGTCCTATTTCTCCGTAGCCAACGACATGGACTCTGTTTGCAGAAGCTAGAGTTTTTAAGCGGGTGTACGTGCTCTTGTCGACCTGTTCAACGTCATGGGGATGAACTCCAACTGTTGCTTTGAGCATTGAATGTTTCTTTGCTAGCTCCACTGCTGCCATTGAACTTTTTTCGTCAATTCCAATGGTAATTATGGAATGTACTCCGTGGACTCTTGCTCGTGAAAGAATTTTATCAAGATCGTTTTCATAACAGGTCATGTCAAGATGACAATGGCTATCTATGAGAAAGCTGCCTGATGCTATTACTGGTATGGGAGGTTTTTCTTTTTTCATTTTGATCACCTGCTGTTTTTTAGCAGATTCGTACTCCTCCTGCAATGATGAAATATTCTGCAAATGCTTTTGTTTTCATGAGCGAGGCGTTGTAGTATTGAATTGTTACATATAGAGAGATCAGTGTGCGCACTATTTCATTAAATTGTTTTTTTTAAATCTATTGAGAGCAGAAAATGAAAATAAAGTCACAAATTCAAAAAAGAAATTACCAGGCAAGAGGTCTTGAACCTGCTGATTGTGTGTTGAAAAATTGTCGTCTTATTGATGTGTTTTGCGCTGAAATAACATCTGCAGATGTCGCAATTTGTGGTGATACAATCGTTGGTATTGGAGACTATTCAGGTGTGGATGAAATCGACTGCCGGGGATCTTTTGTTTGCCCCGGATTCATGGAAGGGCATATTCATATTGAAAGTTCCATGCTCAGCCCCAGACAATTTGCTGCTACTGTCCTGCCACACGGTACTACCACTGTCGTCTGTGATCCCCATGAAATTGCCAACGTTGCCGGGCTTGCTGGAATTACATATCTCATTGAGGAAAGTAAAGATCTGCAATGTGCCATTTTTATTATGGCTCCGTCCTGTGTACCAGCAACGCATCTTGAAAATTCTGGCGCGGTACTTCATGCAAAGGAAATTGCAGAAATACTGAAAATGCCGAATGTGATAGGCATTGCAGAAATGATGAATTTTCCCGGAGTCCTGTTTCAGGATGAAGAAGTAATGAACAAGCTCGCTCTCGGAAAAAAAATGAATGTCCCGGTGGATGGTCATGCTCCAGGACTTACTGGGCATGATCTGCAAGCCTACATTGGCAGCGGAATTATGTCCGATCATGAATGTACCACACCGGCAGAAGCCAGAGAAAAACTGTCTTCCGGGATGTTTCTTTTTATCCGTGAAGGATCCACGGCAAAGAATCTTGAAGACCTTTTTCCCGTGATTACAGAGAGAAACAGCCATCGCTGTTTGCTGGTCACAGATGATTGTCATCCAGATCAACTATTGCGTGACGGGCATCTTGATCGGATACTCCGTAAAGCAGTCGGATTAGGGCTTGATCCTGTCACAGCTATCCAGATGGTCACCATCAATGTTGCCAATTATTTTGGCTTAAAAGGCCGAGGTGCAGTGGCACCGGGATACAGGGCTGATCTTGTGTTGTTTGATGATTTGCAGAATATACAGCCAAAAGTTGTTTTCTCAGGTGGAAAACAGGTAATAGCTGGTTCCAATAGAGTAAGTAGTGAAAAAAATAATTTAATAGGGCGTTATCCCGAAGTATTTGATTCAGTACATGTAAATACAAAAACCTTATCGTTTAAGATCCCTGCTGAAGGGAATACGGCTCGTGTGATCGGGGTGAACAAGGATCAATTGGTTACAGAGTCCCTTGAACTTCCTGTTAAAGTTGTGGATGGTCTCGCTGTCGCAGATGTGGAGAATGATATCTGCAAATTGGCTGTTATAGAAAGACATCATGCAACCGGCAATATTGGTTTGGGCTTTGTTCAGGGAATAGGTTTAAAACAAGGAGCTCTTGCCTCAACCGTGGGGCATGATTCTCATAACATAACTGTTGTGGGTGTTAATGATGAAGACATGGCCCTTGTTGTTCAAACCATCATTAAACAGGGAGGAGGACTTGCAGTTGTCTGCAATGGAAAGGTTACAGGAAGCCTCGTTCTTGATGTGGCAGGTTTAATGTCTACCGCAGATGCCAAAGTCGTTGCTGACAATTTTAATTCTTTGCTTCAGGCTGCAGCACTACTCGGCGTAAAAATGGAAGATCCATTTATGCTGATGAGTTTTATGGCACTTCCTGTTATTCCCCATCTGAAGATGACCGATCTTGGTTTGGTAGATGTTGATAAATTTTGTCATACCGGTTTGTGGGTGTAATGTTCAACAATGTTGATTGGGGTAAGGTCTGTATAATCAGTATGTTATGCTGTGTGTATGTGGTGAATGCTATTTGTTTTGTTATATCAGTTTGATTTTTTAAGGAAAATGAAAAAAACACCTTCATATCAATATGCAGATGTCGTATACTAAATTAAAATGTGGTTTTTGTAGTGATTGTTTTATGCGACTATAAGAAATTTTATTTAATTAATCAAAGTGATTAGGGCTAGAAAGCTGCTGGTGCATTTATTGCCTGTTACCAGGATTAATGCACACATTGTTGGCTAACACAGTCAAGAAGAGTCGATCGTAATGGCTCGTAATAAAGTAAAGGGAAGAGGAACTTGGCATGAATTATGGAATAGTTAGTCAGGAGCAGCTCGAGCAAATTGATACGATTTTATCCAGCAAGCTTATTAAACTTGGTGTCGACTGTGTCATCATTATTGATATGGCAGGGAACATAATCACTGCTAAAGATAATGGTGAAAGCAAATATGATGTCTATTCTTTTGCTGCTCTTGCTGCAGGGAATTTTGCTACTGTTGATGCTATGGCCAAGTTGGTTGGGGAAGCAGAATTTTCCTTACTGTTTCATAAAGGCCAGGAATCTAATATTCATTTTAGTAAAATAGATGATGAACTGCTTCTTATATCCATGTTTGGCAAGGATATTTCTCTTGGATTTTTGAGGTTGAACGTAGTTGAAGCCATCGAACAGATTCGAAAGGTCTGGGAAGGAAGCAAAGATTGATTTTTTTTTCAATGTCGGCTTTCTATAATAAAACAGACACCTTTGGTGCGGGGGTAAGTCGTTGAGTTTTATCAACTTAAAAGACAAGGTGGTTCAGGTTAAGATTGTTTACTACGGGCCGGGGCGCTGTGGAAAGACGACCAACCTGGAATATATTAATCGTAAATTCCGTAGTCAAATTCAATCAGAAATGGTTAGTCTGAAAACACATGGTGATCGAACCTTGTTTTTTGACTTTCTTCCTTTTGATATGGGAAAGATTAAAGGCTATGATATTAAAATTCAGCTCTACACAGTTCCGGGTCAAGTGAAATATAATGCTACTCGTAAGCTTGTTTTAAAAGGTGTGGATGGCGTTGTCTTTGTTGCAGATGCCATGGAGAAGCAGAGGGAAAAAAATATTCGTTCACTCAATCAGCTTCATGAAAATTTGCAGGCATACAAAGAATCTATTTTTAAACTCCCTCTGGTGATTCAATACAATAAAGTAGATCTTAAAGAACATGGCGTGCCTATTTTACCCACAGCGGTTTTGCGAAAAGATTTGAACAGCAGACTGAAGGTTCCTGATTTTGAGGCTAGTGCTATCACGGGATATAATGTTGCGGCAACCTTGAAAAAAATTATTTCATCAACGGTTGTCTCTATGCAGAAAAAATTACTCTAGGGAATGAACGGTGACACAACAGAGCGGAAATCAATTTGATGATGATCTGACCGTTGGTATGGATGATGTATCCTATGAAACAGATTCTATTGATCTGTTTGAATTTACCGGCGATGAAGAATCTCCTATTGCCAGATTAAAAACTATCATTCTTTCCATTGACTGGGAAATAAATGATGACATCCTCCAGCAGTTGGATGATGAACTTGTTGATCTTGGTGATATATGGGCCGGGGATAAAATTAAACTAGTTTATGTTCAGGGCTTGAGTAAAATCGGCAGGTATATTTTTAAGGAGAAGGCAAACGCCCATCCCAATGCGATCAAACTTCTTATTACATTTTATCATAACCTTGAGAAAATTGTTTCCTCAGATGACTTGATGAGTGCAGAGGAAAAAAAACAGTTGCTTCTCAAAGATGTAAAAATGTTTGATCAGTTAAAAAAACAGATTGGAATATCCGACTCCGGCGCCATGTCAGTGGATGCAATATCCACAGAAGAAGAAACAGAAGAAACTGATCATCTCAAGGCCCTTAAGGCATATGTTCTTGGCTTAGACTGGGAGATTAATGATGAGGAACTTCAAAAACTTGATGATGAGATTCATCGTCTCGAGGGAGTTTTCAGTCAGAACAAAGCCAAACTGATTCTTCTTCAGGGGCTTGGAGCATTTAGTTCGTATATTAATAAAATGCGGAGTCAATCCAATAGTAAAGTATTCACCCTTTTGCATTCATTCTATGGAACACTGGAAATAATAACAGAGTCAAATCTACCAGCTGATGAGCAAAAGCAACTTCTTTTTTCAGAAGTGGAAAAATTTAATGCTTTTAAATTAGACATAGCTGCCGCTCAATCTGAACCTGCTGAGGTCGTCAGTGAAGCCCCTGCAGAAGTTATAAGCGAACCCACCCCTGCTGAAGATGTCACCACACCTGTCACTGATTTTGTAAGCGATGATATAGCTCCTGCATTTGCTGATGCCGATGCTGTGGATGAGGAAGATGATACAGTAACATCTGATGTGGAATCACGGCTGAATGCTGTTTTTGGCGATGAAGAGGATGAAAAGTCATCATCGAATGCTGAGGAAAATATTGCGCTGGAAGGTGTAAATGTTGAGACTGATGCTGATGATGATTCTGATGAAGAGGCCCTGCCGTATGAAGGTGATACGGTTGCTCCTGCACTTTCCGACGTTGACGAGGATAGCAGCTTTAGTGTGGAGAAATTAGCTGGTGATCTTGCTCAGTCTATAGAATTAGATGATCAGGACGATGATGACCTGATGAGCGACTCAATTCTTCAGGGAGTAGATGTTGAAACTGAGGCTGATGATGATTCCGATGAAGAGTCGTTGCCATTTGATGGCGATGAACTTGCTCCAGCTTTGAGTGGAAGTTTTGAAGATAGTGGTTTGGATGAGGATATCCTTGCTGATGGGCTCGAAGAGTCCGATTCTGAAGGAATTGAAAACAGATTGGATTCTTTTTTTGATGATGAAGTTCAAGCTTCCTCTGATGAATGGGGTGCAGAGAAAGAAGGGATAGATGACTCAATTCTTCAGGGAGTAGAAGTTGAAACTGAGGCCGATGATGATTCCGATG
This sequence comes from Desulfocapsa sp., assembly GCA_029932055.1. Taxonomy (GTDB): domain Bacteria; phylum Desulfobacterota; class Desulfobulbia; order Desulfobulbales; family Desulfocapsaceae; genus Desulfocapsa. Next base: position 2,313 of record JAOZQU010000037.1, on the reverse strand, counting down.
AAGAGTCGTTGCCATTTGACGGCGATGAGCTTGCTCCAGCCCTGAGTGGAAGTCCTGAAGATAGTGGCTTTAATGAGGATATCCTTACGGATGAACTCGACGAGTCCGATTCTGAAGGAATTGAAAGCAGATTGGATTCTTTCTTTGATGATGAAGTTCAAGCTTCCTCTGATGAATGGGGTGCAGACGAAGAAAATGATCTTCAGGGTTTCACCGATGGAGCACCTGCTCCTGCATTGAGTGACAATGAAGAGCTTTTAACTGATGAAGTAGTTCTTGAAGAAGCAATTGAAGATCAGTTATCCTTTTTTGATGAAGAATCTTCTGCTCCAGCAATTGATACGTCTACCGAGCAACTGCAGGAAGACGCCTCTGTTCAAGAGACAGTTGCAGATAAGCTTTCTTTTCTTGATGAAGATATCGAAGATACTCACGTTCCTAAGTCAGAAGATGAGGATTTGTCTTTGTTTGAGGATGACGCACATCCTCCTGCATTGAGTGATGATATTGAGTTAGCATCTATTGATGATGCAGTAGACGATGAATTGTCAGTGCTTGAAGAAGAAACTGATATTCCAGTAATTGATGAAACAGAAGAACTTTCTGTTGAAAAAGATACTGAAGAAGCACTCGACTTATTTGATGAAGATGTTCCTGGTCTGGAATTTGGCGAACCTGACGAATCCGGCGATGGTGTTTCTGTTGATTCAGAAAAGCTACCTGATATTGAGGAAATTGAATTTTCAGTTCCCGGAGAAACAGCTACAGTAGCAGTAGCTGCTGCAACTATGGCCGCCGTTGTTGGGAAAGAAGAGGCAGAATCTGAAGCGCCTGTTGGATTTGAGGTTCCAGCTGAAGAATCGGAGAGTGAAGAAGTAATTTTTGAAGCAGTAGATGATGATGTTGAGGTCGATCCTCTCCCGGGAGAAGAATATATCCCCTTAGGCAAGGCGATTATTTCATTACAAGAGAACAATTCAGGAAATGAACTTCAAAGTCTGTTTGCTGAAATTAATAGATCTCGTAATCTCAATCCGTCAAATAACCTTGGAAAAATATTTTTGCAACTACTGTCCACCATTTGTCAGCATGTAGAAAGAAATATGGATGATTTTGATGGTGACGGTTTGTCATTGATGGATGAAGTTTATTCAGGCCTTAGGATGAGTTCATCACCTGTTGTTTCAACTGACCAGGTACACCAGAATCTTCTTACTTGTACCAGTAAAGTACTTTTCTTACAGGAGCAGGATATTCGTCGTATATAAACTGCCTTATCTGAAAAAGCGAAACAAAAAAAGGCCTGTTCCTCCTGGAACAGGCCTTTTTTTTTGTATTATCGACTAAGCCCAATTCCAGTTAATAGAACATAAAAAAGAAACCAGCCAAGAATAAAGAACAGGATACAGCGGAATCCGGAAGTATTCTTTTGCAACAGAGCCAGTGCAACGAGCAGGGTAAGTGGAAAGACAATACCAGCGAGCATTGGTGGCAGATACCTTAGTAGTTCCTGGAGGCCGATAAAGAACCATGGACCGGAGATATGTGTAACGCCAAGGTGATCAGGTTCAAAAGGTGCGGCAATAAAGAGTGAAAAGAGAAAAATTCCAATGCTGAGAAGTATATGACGATCCAGGCTGACCTTGTATTTTTTAACATGCCCCCACGCCAGCCATCCCCAGAGCAGGCCAAAACCGACAATATGGTTGACGTATATACGTTTCATGCCATTATCTGAAATTGAGAATAACAGATTGTTCATTGACTGGCCGATGTATGGCATATCAAGGAGGATTGATTCAGCGATCATCCCTGCAGAGAACCCTGTACTGTCACCTCGCAGAATATAGCCGGTAAATAGAATCAGCAGTGTTACAGGAAGGGTAGCGATTAACAGGATCCACTGATTTCTTGAATAATTTTGACTCTGTGAAAAGATACCGATTACATGGCAGATGCAGAAAAGAAAAAAGAATTGACTGGAGTAGAAGTGGAGTGAACGGAAATATGCTCCAAAGGGCACCAGCATATCGATCGTGGATATAGAGTAGAGTGGTGTCGCAGGATCATATTGCAGAGCAACTACAACTCCTGAAAGAACAGAAATATAGAGTGCAAGGAGAGAGTATTCACCCCATCGGATCTCCTTAAATGTTTGTCGGATCAGTTCCACACGTTTGTTTTTACTTTTTTTTATTCATGGATCAAATAGTAACAATATAGCCACCATCATCCTTTAATTTCTCAACCTTATAAAGAGGCAGGTTTGTTTTTGCAGGGCCATGAAGAACAATACCTTCAGGTGAAAAACGA
>JAOZQU010000215.1 GCA_029932055.1 Desulfocapsa sp. | reverse complement strand
TTGGAGCTATTCAACATTAAGAGACAAAGTTTATAAGAAATTAGTAGGTAAAATTGAAACCTCTGATTGAAATGATCGCCTAACTGGAAAAAGTAAGCTGACGCAATACCTGCGCCGCTTACCTTGGTGTTAATATTGCCACATCGAAGGTCTTGATTTCAAATAAAACCTGAATTTGAGGATACTGTGAATCTCTAATTTCACAAAGTCAAAACACCCCCTGGCATTCCAATTCTATAATCCCATTGTGATTTGTTGCAGTTGTGGTAGCCTGATTATTTTCGCCTAATCCACCATAACCTGCAACGTATAATCATGAAATTTATAGCAGACCTGCATATCCATTCCCTCTATTCCAGGGCCACCTCCAAAGCCTCCAACATAACCTCTCTTGCTGCATGGTCCAGAATAAAAGGTGTTCATGTTATAGGAACCGGCGATTTTACCCATCCTGCATGGTTCCAACAGTTAAAAGATACACTGCAACCTGCAGAACCTGGCTTTTTTTGTTTGCAGGATGCTATCAAGCCTGACTTTTCAACTCTTCTTTATCCTGAACTTAAAATAGAAGAAATACCAACCCGCTTTGTACTCACCGCCGAAATTAGTTCGATATACAAAAGGGGAGGGAAGGTTCGAAAAGTTCATAATATACTGATTGTGCCTGATTTTCTATCAGCAGAAAGAATTAACAGTACCCTGGCATCAATCGGTAATATAGAATCAGACGGCCGTCCGATTCTTGGACTTGATTCACGCGATCTTCTTGAAATATTACTTGAGAAAGCTCCTGATGGTTTTCTTGTACCTGCCCATATCTGGACACCGTGGTTTTCTCTGTTTGGTTCTAAATCCGGTTTTGATCGTCTTGAAGATTGCTACGGAGATCTTTCCGAGCACATCTTTGCCCTTGAAACAGGTCTCTCTTCAGATCCTGAAATGAATCGCCTTATTTCAGCACTTGATCGCTACACCTTGATTTCCAATTCAGATTGCCATTCTCCCGGCAAGCTCTGTCGTGAAGCAAATATGTTTGATACCGGATTCGATTATTATTCGATGAAAGAAGCAATCAAAAATCCTTGCGATAAACAAGGGAATCAACATTTTACTGCGACCATCGAGTTTTATCCAGAAGAAGGAAAATATCACCATGATGGTCACCGGAAATGCGGGTTTTGCTGTGATCCTTACAAGAGTCGTGAGTTGTCCGAGCGTTGTCCGGAATGTGGGAAACCCATGACCATTGGCGTCCTCTCCCGGGTTATTGATCTTGCAGACAGGCGTACTGCCGTATATCCTAAAGGTTCACCTGATGTGTTAAGCCTGATTCCACTCACTGAAGTTTTGTCAGAGATTGTGGGTGTCGGCCCCAATTCGAAAACAGTCATGGGCCATTATTTTAAATGTGTCGAACGCTTTGGTTCGGAACTTAATATTATTACCAAGACTCCTGTTGAGGAATTGGCTACCGGTTATTCAACCTTGCTTGCAGAAGCAGTAAGTCGTATTCGAAAGAATCAGGTGATACGTAAACCTGGTTACGATGGCGAATTTGGCGTGATTTCAGTGTTTGAGAAGGGAGAAAGGGAAAGTCTGGCAGGGCAGAATGAAATTTTTGTGACAAAGGCCAGAAAGCCGAAAACAAGCGCTAAAAAACGGAAGATTAAAAAAAGAGAGACCCGGCAGACAAGAACCAAAACTGTTACAGAAGCGGATAACAAAAAAGACGCTAATCCAGAACAAAAAAACGTAATTTCACATGATCCCTGCCACATTCTTGTTCAGGCAGGACCTGGTACAGGAAAAACCTTTACTTTAATACAACGTATTGCTCATCTGCTTGCACAAGACCCGAACAGTGCATCCCAAATGGTTTGTATCTCTTTTACCAATAAGGCTGCTGATGAATTGCATTCGCGTTTAAAAAAGCAATGTGGGGAGGCAGGTTCGGAAATTTGGGTGTCCACATTCCATGCTTTTTGTCTTTACTGGTTGAAGAAGGAGAATTCAAAACTTCAGGTGGTGGCTGAGGAAGAACGGCTCTATTTTTTAAAACGACTTTTTCCGGATTTAAACAAACAGGATCGGGCTGCTCTGCAGCAATCCATTCACGATTTTCTCTCATCAAACGTGCAAAAATCTGACAATCCACAGGTTGGACAATATCTTCAACTCCTGGACAAAAATCAACGCATAGATATCGATGGAGTGACCCGAGAGTTCCTGGAGGAACTCCTCACTGGAAATACACGAGCAGGGATTCAACAAACAGTATCAGAACTGTTTATTGATGAATTTCAAGATCTTAATTTTTTGCAGTATGAAGTCATTAAGGAGTGTGCCCGGTTCACCAATATTTTTGCCATTGGAGATCCGGATCAGTCAATTTACGGTTTCAGGGGCAGCAGGCCTGAGTTTTTCTATTCCTTTCCTGAAGAATTCTCCTGCACCGTTGCCGGGCTCACAGAAAATTATCGTAGTCCCAAAGCAGTTTTGCAGGCAGCCATGGCCGTTATACACAATAATTCTGCACCTCTGCCGCGTGTTGAACTTGCAGCAAACAATCATTCTACCATTCCTATTGTGCATCATATTTCTGCAACTGAAAAACAGGAAGCAAATTTCATCGGTACCATGATCGAACAACTCGTAGGCGGGACATCACACAGGAACATAGAAAAGGCTTCCAGCAATTATCACAAGGAGGTTTCCTTTTCTGATATTGCTGTTTTGTATCGCTCTGTCGCTGTTGCAGGACAGCTTATTACTCTGCTTGAAAAAAAGGCATTACCCTTCCAGGTGGTTGGAAACAAACCATTCTACATGAAAGGGGATGTTGCACATGTCTATTACCTTATCTGCTGTGCTGCCGGATCGAATCAGATTTCAGATTACCTCCATTATCTCAGTTTTCAACCTGGCATTGGAAAAATAAGCCTGGAGAAGATTGAACAGGGTTTACCGTATGACTGTGATACAGCATCTCTCTGGGAAATAGCAAAAAAACTACTTCCTGCAAGTGGATCCAAAGCAATCAATTTAATTTACCAGCGGATTATCCATTTCTCAAAACAGGTTGAAGAAGAAGGGATAACTGCAAGCCTGACAAAATATGTTGGAAAAGAAAATCAAGATCAGGAGCAGATAGCCCGTTTTATAACGCTGGCTTCAGTTTTTGGTGCAGATCTTACCGGTTTTGCAAAACATTTGCAGGCCAATTCGAAAGCAACACTCTACGATGAACGTGCAGAGAAGGTAACACTCATGTCTGTTCATGCATCCAAAGGTCTGGAATTTCCGGTGGTGATAATTATGGGCCTGGAAGATGGCATTTTTCCATCCGGGAAGGCCAATGACGCGCCAGGCATGGAAGAAGAGAGGCGGCTTTTTTATGTGGCTATGACCAGGGCACAGGAACAACTGGTTCTTTCAAGGTCTGTTTCGCGGGTAGTGTTTGGTAGGAAAACTCTTCCTGATCCTTCGCGTTTTATTGGAGAGATTCCAGGGAATTTGTTAAAGGTCAATACACTCCAGGCAAAGAGAACTAAGAGAAAAAAATCAGGGGGCAAACAGCTTTCACTTTTTTGATTAAGCACTTTAAAGAACAAGCTGGACATACGCATTATCATATCTGACAAAAAAAGAAAGGCTCTGCAAGCGCAGAACCTCTCTTTTTTTGTTTTCAGATTGATTTTTTGTCTGGCAACTATCATTACCTTGAAACAACTACCCTCGATTAAAAAATTCTTAAAAACTGCTATCTAAGGTTGTCGAAAACAAAACAAAATGATATTAGATTTTAAAATTAAAGAGACTGATAGCTATTATTGTTTGGTTGGCTTAACCATATCAACCTTCAAAAGCAGTATCCTGGGATCATCGTTTGGATCCAATACTGTCACCTTTTAAAAATTATCCTTCAAAGGATATCAGCTTGAAGTATGATTTACAGGTAAAAAACAGAAAATTTTCACGAATCGATTTGAGGGCTCACTCGAAATAGTTGCTGTCGATTAATAATGTATGTAAAGGATATTATAATGCAATTACGTTTAACATTTATGCTTACTGTCTCCATTACTGTGTTACTTGTGGGTTCCACGCTTGGCTTTGCCGCCAAAGAAAGTGGAGACAAACCAGTTGCTCAGACAACGGTGAATCCAGGTATCCCTGCTGATGAACTAGCCTTAATGCTCCACCCTTTCACTAAAACAGAGTTGTTGATCGAGGCCGATGGCTGGCAGGCGCTGGTAAGAGAAAAGGCAGTAGCCATTTCCCGTGCTGAAATTGCGGTAAAACGCCAGACTAAAGAGATCGCCAAGACCAAAGAGATCGAGAAGCAGGTTGAAGAAGCAAAAGAGGAGCTTCAGGAGCTTAAAGAAAAGACCGATAAAGCCAAAACATCCGGTGACACTGCAGCTATGAAAGATGCCGAAAAGGCCGCACAAGTTGCTAAAGAAAAGATTGACACAGTCCGTCAGACTGTAACCGAGGCGGCTGATGCTGCTGACAAGACTGCAGAAATGTATGATAAGATGTCTGCTGAAACCAAGCAGGGAATAAAAGATACTGTTGCCGCTGCAGACAAAGCCCATGATGCAGTGAAAAAGGTTCAGGATCTTGTTGAAGATACCGCTGGTAAAAGTGTGGCCGAAGTCAAACAAGCAGCAACTGAGGCTCAAGATGTTACCATCGAGGCCCAAAAGGCATCGGATCAGGTTACCCACAAGGCAAAAGCAACGGCTGATGCCCTTGAAGTCAGCAGGAGCCATGTGCTGGAAGATACTGCAAAGGCTATGCAGGGTGCCAGATCAGAGAAAATGGATCAGAAAATTAATATGCTCGAGCTGGTCAACAGCCTGCGTCTGGAGCGTACTAAGTTGGTCGATAATTTTCGAACCACAGTCGATGAACTAGCGAGCAGAACCGATAAAGACGACAGTAAGACTCAATCAGCAATTAAGGATTACCGACTCTACATTACATCTGTAAGTGGTATCAATCTTGATTTGACAGACACGACCTCAGCATGGGTTGCAATCAGGGGTTGGATCACTTCTGAGGAAGGAGGCTTGCGTTGGGCAAAAAATATAAGCATTTTTTTCGGTATTTTAATCGGCTCCTGGTTCCTTGCACGTTTTATCAGCTGGCTGTTGTACAGGGCCATGAATAGGGTGCAACTGCCTCTACTGTTAGAGCAGTTTCTGGTCAAGTCCATCCGCTGGATGGTAATGATTGCCGGAGTTATTGTGGCTCTGACCGCACTGGAGATCTCAGTAGCGCCCCTTCTGGCCATGGTTGGTGCTGCCAGTTTCATTCTTGCCTTTGCCCTCAAGGACTCATTGAGCAACTTTGCCAGTGGATTGATGATTTTGTTTTTTCGACCTTTTGATATTAATGATCTTGTTGAAGTAGGTGGTGTTGTCGGCAAGGTCATCTCGCTGAATCTTGTTGCGACAACGATCAGAACGGGAGACAACAAGGAGATGATCGTGCCCAACAACACCGTCTTTGGAAATGTTATTACTAATTCCACCAGTGTCAATACACGGCGTGTCGATATGGAATTTGGGATTGGATATGACGATGACATTGACCAGGCATTGTCGATCCTCGATGATATCGTAAACAACCATCCCATGGTGTTAAAAAATCCAGCGTCAAAGATTAAAGTCCATACCCTGGCCGATTCCTCAGTCAACTTCATCTGTCGTCCCTGGACTAAAAGTGCTAATTATTGGGATGTTTATTGGGATATTACCAGCGAAGTCAAAAAACGTTTCGATGCAGAGGGCGTTAGTTTTCCATACCCGCAACAGGATGTACATCTTTTTGTTAAAGATACAGGAGCTGCTGAATCCGCCTCTACAAGCGTCTGAAAATTACCCAATAAAATCGTAACTTCTCAATAATCCCGTGCATGTTTAAAATAACACGGGACTCCCAAGAC
>JAOZQU010000214.1 GCA_029932055.1 Desulfocapsa sp. | reverse complement strand
GATCCTCTCTATTGCGGCGAACCTCCAGAAGATGATACGCCATGTGAAGAAATTCCCCCGCCGGACGTCATGACAACATACTATGTCGATGCCACTGGTGGCGATGACGGCAACACAGGTACTTCAGAGGAACAGGCCTGGAAAAGCCTCATCCATGTTAATGGAGCCACCGGCGATTTTGGCCCGGGCGATCAGATTCTTTTTAAGCGGGGCGAAACCTGGAATGACCAGATTTGGTTCAGATCATCGGGTGAACGCTGTTATCCCATTGAATTTGGTGCCTATGGTGATCCGGAAGCTCTGCAGCCAATGATCGACGGGAGCTATTCCGGTTTGCCGATTGCCCTGCAGTGGGAACGGGTACAGGGTGATATTTACCGAACCATTCAGCCTTCCTGGAATAGCGACCCGGGGCTTGTCATTTACAAGGGAACTGCAAAACCTTCTATTTTTACCCTCAGTTTTGATGCCAGCACTCCGGTGGACGGGGTGAAGATCGGTGCAATCCTGCTGCAGCTCAGTGGCGCCTACTGCAACCTGTGGGTGACATCTGTGGATACAGTAAACAACACGATTTCAGGCATCACCAATTTCAGCACAGCCGACGTTCACTGGGTACCTGGATCTGAGACTCCGATTGAGGTACGCCAATTGGATGCAAGCGGCAAGGAGGAAAAGTTTTCCCTTACCCTTGCAGCTCCCGGCGGTTTGTCTGCAGCTCCTAGTGCTTTAACTCAGCCAGGACACTGGTACTGGGATGAGAGCGATCAAGCCATTTATCTCTTTTCTTATGTTTCCCCCAACACGATTTCAGTGGAACTCGGGCAGCGACAGTGGGGATTTGTCACTCAGTTACTGGAGTATCTGAGTATACACGATCTCTCCTTCCGGGGTGCCAAAGAGGTGGGAATGTATTTCTTCGGCTGCAAAGGATTCACTGTTAACAATGTCCATATTTCCAATATCGGTGCTAATGGTCATAACAGCGGCATTCTCCTCCATAACACCAAGAGAAGTAACATCAGTAATAATACGGTGGAATCCGTACTGGTCAATGGTATTGTCAGTTATGCCTTCAGTCCGGGGTTGGAGTATAACTGCAACAGCAATATAATTTCGGATAACCTGGTACGCAATTCTGGATCTGCAGGAATCATGATGGCAGCTGAAACGCTGATGCAGGCGGAATATATTAATGATACAGTGATTTCCGGCAATACGGTTGAAAACGCAAACACCTTGTCTTACGATTCTGCGGGTATCTATGCGGCTAACATAAATTACGGAAACCAAATTCTTGCAAATACTGTTCGTAACGGCGGCTCCAGGGAACTGCGCAGTGCAGGTATCATGATCGATGGTGCCATACCGGCGGTTATTATGAACGAGAATTTTATTGAAAATAACTCACTGGGAGGTATTGCCGTCACCGGTGACGGACACCAAATTGCTGCAAATACCATTCAAAACAATGGAGTTCCATCCTGGGAATCAGCGCAGTTGATTTTTTTTACTGCTTTTCGAAATGCTACCGGCTGTATGGTAAATAACAATATTATGACTGCGGGATCCGATCAATCTTTATTTATGGTGCTCAACGGTAAGCCTTCTGCAAGTGATGATCGCCACTTTATTGACAATAATACATATACCAGCCAGTCACTCACCTCTTTCTGTTGGAATGACAGTTACGTGTGTGAGCAAGCCATTGATTTTGAAACCTGGAAACTTACTCCGGATATGGATGCAGATGGAGTAGTCGATCAGAATCATGATGATAATTCGACCTTTACTCAGGTAGATCCTGTTGAAGATGACAGTGTAATCTACGGTTCGGAAATCCCCGGCGTTGCCCAGTCACTGGTTCCGGAAGAAGATAAATCCAGACTGTATATCAAACAAGAGGTTCACGGTTCCGATGGCACAGTGCAAGATTATTATGTGCCACAGGAATATGAACTTGAAATTACCGAGATGGATATTATCGACGATACCCAGATCGTAGAAGCCCAGCTAGCAGGTAAGTTCTGGAACGGTAACGGATACATTGTCTCCATTGGTCTGCGCCATCCAGATCTGGGGGGAAACATGTATATTGCCATCCCCATGGCTGATCCCTGGAATGGTTGGCCGATCCTTTTTCATCAAGGTGCCGGAGAGAGCGTGTGGCAGCGGGATACAATTTCCAGGATCGTTGGTTCCACCCCAGATTCTGTTCTGGTCAAAGTTAACCGTGTTGGTCTGTACACAGCTGCCTATATAACTGAGGTACAGGATAACGACGGCGATGGACATTCGGTGGCTCAGGGTGACTGCAACGATAATAACCCGGACATCTACCCCGGCGCCATGGAAGTTTGTGACAATCAGACAGACGATAACTGTAATGGTCAGGTCGATGAGAACTGCATTGCCATTGAAACGGTTTTTAAGAATGGACTTGAGTGGCAGAAAGTGGGGCAACCGGGGCAATTCACGCATTCTCAGGCTGTTGCTTATTGTAATTCTTTTGCCGGATCTGAAAGTAGTGGCTGGCGACTGCCTAGCAAGGAGGAACTGAAAGGACTGGTTGTCTGCACCAATGGCACGAGCACGCCGCTACCGGATGTTACGACTTGCGGCACAGGGTATCATTTCCCCACCATCGACCCGGAGTTCAGTTGCCATAACTCTAGATTCTGGACAGACACAGCCGAAGGAGCTGATATTTGGAGTGTCAGTTTTTATACCGGATCAGCTGATCCGGTTGCTTCTACAAGTACCGGCAATGTTCGCTGTGTGCGTACACCGTAGCTGAATTTTTTTAAACAGGGCAAATAAGATTTGCCCACCAACCATAAAAAACGGCCACTTGGGAATTATATCCCGAGTGGCCGTTTTTTTATGTGATGAACAATTGATTTGTGAGTAATCGAAGTGAGTGTAATTTCAGCAGAATAAAAAAAAGAAAAATAGTTCTTAATTTCAGAGATCATTTTTGATACAATTTTTGTGTAAGTACTAGTAATCGTGAGGTAATAGATGGGCACTGTGTAGTATTGTTTTGGGGTAACTCTATGACATTGTATGGAAATATATGTGTGTTTCAAGGCCTGGGGCTGAATAAAAGACTGCTCCTAAGGCCTGTAATTAGAACAATAGCTGCAGGCGCATCTCTGTTGCTGTTACTGATGTTTTTTGGCGTTCCCAATATTGCCTTTGCGATAACATATTATGTAGACGCAACGCTGGGAAGTGACAGTCCCCACAATCCAGGAACATCAATTAACTCCCCATGGAAAACCATCAGCAGGGCAAATCGCTGCCTAAGTCAACCTGGTGACAAGATACTCTTTAAGCGGGGAGAAGTCTGGCATGAAGAATTTAAAATATTCAAATCAGGAGAACCGGGAAATCCGCTGACCATCGGTGCTTACGGTTCTGGAGAACGACCGATTTTTGATGGTACATATTCGGGTACCATTCAATGGGAAGATTTAGGAGGGGGGATTTATCGTACAACCTCACCTTCCTGGGATGTAGAACCCGGTGTGCTGATGTACAATGGGGTTCCAAAACCTCCAATAACCACGCTCTTATTTCGTGAGCCGGTTCCGGCAGCACTCAATGCTGATGCCATTTTGATTCAGTGTAAGGTGGATCTGAATGGAACCTGCACAAGTGCGGTGTATACTAATCTTTGGGTCACTTCAAAAAAAGGGAACTCTATTTCAGGAGTAACGTTTTTTGAGATTGATGCCGACAAAGCCCGAACGGTTATCGTACGTCAAATAAATGCAGATGGTGTTGAGGAAGAATGGCCAAAATCAGAAAGGTTATATCTCGAAGACGTGACAACCAGTATGGACGGCTTGACCCTGCCGGGACATTGGTATTGGGATGAGCAGAGTAAATCGATTTATCTCTATTCTGATCATGCACCTGGTGTTAATGTCGGTATTGGTGATTTGAACGTTGGTATTAACTCTCAAGGGCGAGATTATCTTATTATAGAAGATATTATCCTGCGGGGATATAACAGTTCCGGTCTATGGCTCAACTATTCAACCGGTTCTGTAGTGCAGAATTTGTTAGTGTATGCTAGTGGCGCGACTGGACACAAGACAGGATTATTATTGAGTAATTCTGATGATAATGTAATCAGAAATAATAGTGTCGATTCTGTTTTGAGAAGTGGTATCGGCCTCTATGCACGTCCACCTGCTGACGGTGTTACGATAACACGTAATAATATTATCACTGATAATTTTGTCACAAACAGTGGTTCCACTGGTATTACCCTGAATACAGATGGAAAAGTAGATAGTATTGCTCAAAATCTTTCTGATAATAGGATTGAAAATAATAGAATAATAAATTCAAACACCATGTCCTATGATTCCGCTGGAGTGTATACGCTTTGGATTGGGACAGGAAATGTTATCAGGAGAAATATTATCAGAGATGGTGGCAGTACAGTGTTGCGAAGCGCCGGCATTATGATTGATGGAGGCGTTGTCAGTATAAATGGTCAACCCAATAGTGTCGGTATTTATGATAATACTATTATTAATAACTCACTTGGGGGAGTGGTTATCTCAGGCACAGGACATGTTATTCAAGGGAACACCTTGAGTTGCAACGGGGTATCCTCCTGGGAGAGCGGGCAGTTACTTTTTTTTCCTTCCTTTGGTTCCAATGCGGAAAGTTGTTCCGTTTATAACAATCTCATGGGGGCAGACAGTAGCCAGAAGCTGGTAACGGTACTTAATGGTATGCCGGGCAGCAGTCTTCCCCATGAAATTGATTCCAATACATATAAAAGTATGCGATCCGAATCGTTCTGCTGGGGCCGCAATGAATGCGAGGAACTTCTGGGTCTGAGTTCGTGGCAAACCGAGTCAGGCCTTGATTATAATTCTACTTTCGATAGAGTGAATTACAGTTTTCTAGGTTGTGATCAGGGTGCTTCGACACCAATGGCTCCTGTCAGAAAGGCCCTGAGAGGAGTTTATTTGCTTCTACTTAATTGATTCTGTCAGTTTGTTGCCGGATTAATCATCCTTGGCCATCATAAATAGTTCACTTTTCACCTGTAGTTGGTTAGAATAGTGAGCTATGAGTAATGAAACGTCCGCGCAAACACCTCTTTTTCAACTGCCCGAACAAGGCATTTTTCATGCCAACGGGCCGGATGATCCCCTGCCTTATTACTATAAGCCCCTGGTAGGGTCGTTATACCGGGCCAGAATAGAGCAGGCCTTGTCTCTGCTGCACCCGCCATATGATTCCATTCTGGAACTTGGGTTTGGCAGTGGTATTCTTTTGCCGTCACTTTGCGCCTTGGGGAAGTCGGTTTCCGGTGTGGATTTGCAGTCGGATCCAGAAAAAATCAACCCATGCCTGGAAAAGCTCGGGATAAGCTGTAACCTTATTCAGGGAGATGTTGCGGATGGGTATTTTAAAGAAGAGAGTTTTGATCTGATAGTTGCGATATCGATCTTTGAGCACATTAGTGACCTTTCTCCGGTTCTTGAGCGAATGCATGGGCTGCTACGTCCATCAGGGCAGTTACTTGTGGGTATGCCCAGGGTGGATCGGTTCATGGAAAAAGCATTTGGAATGATAGGATTTTCAAATATCAATGAGCACCATGTCACTGACTATAAGAAGTGTCGGCAGGTCGCTGCCGAAAAGTTTGATCTGGTTGGGTTTACCCATATTCCTTCACTGATGCCTGCGTTCTGTGGGCTGTATTTCAACATGTTATTTCAGAAAAGATTGTAACTGTTCAGGAGCACCCCATCTCTGCACGGTCAGGCTAGCTCACATAAGAACGACTATAGTTTTCCAGCCGGCACGGCACCCCAAGGGCACTTCCTCCGGGGCGCCTGCACAGATATGGTGCTCCTAAACAGTTACAGGACAGCGGTTAGGCAAATTGCCAGCTATCACGCTGCATAGTTACTTAATT
>JAOZQU010000213.1 GCA_029932055.1 Desulfocapsa sp. | reverse complement strand
TACTAGTAAAAAAGTTTTTGCAGGGGAATCTCTTCAGCGAAATTGGCATTCAATCAACAACAAGAAACACTATGAGGTTTTTGACTCGCCTCTGAAGAGCATTCATGGGCATATAGAAAAAGTTACATTTTTCCATGATGTTACCGAGCAAAGAAAAGTAGCAAAAGTATTGCAGAAAAATCGAATTGATTTACAGGAAAACAACAAGCGGTTGACGGCATTAATCAATGCCTCCCCGGATATTATCTGTTTTAAAGATGGAAAGGGAAGGTGGCTGCTGGCAAACGAGACGATGTTACGATTATTCCAACTTACTGGAGTTGATTATAAGGGAAAATCCAATGCAAAACTGGCTCAGTACAATGAATTTTATCACGATACCCTCCTGACCTGTATGGAGACCGATGAAACAGCGTGGGAAAATGGAGTACTTTCATATGGAAAAGAAATAATACCAACACCTGAAGGAGAAGATAAGATTTTTGATATAGTCAAGGTACCCTTGTTCCTAGCTGATGGTACGCGGCAAGGGCTTGTTGTTCAGGGACACGACATAACAGAACATCTCAAAATAGAAAAGAACTTACGCCAGGAGGTAGTAGCCCGTCAGCAGGCTGCTGAAGTTGTAAAGGAGAAGAGTAAAGAAACAGAAGAAGCCAATATTGCCCTTCGTGTTTTATTGAATCAGCAAAAAAATGTTGCAGAGGAGGTGCAGCAACGCGTTCTTGTTCAGTTGGAAAAAGCCGTTTTTCCATATATCAACCTTCTTCGTCAATGCCTGTTGGATAAAAACGGGCAAGAGTACCTCAATATTTTAACCAGTAATCTTCACGAGGTAGGCACCTCATTCATCAAAAAATTAAGCAATCCTGACTTAGGGCTCACCAAAAGAGAAATCCTGGTTGCAGATCTGGTCAGACAGGGTAAAAATACAAAAGAAATAGCTAAGCTGCTTAAATTGAAGCCCCCTTCCGTAGAGACATACCGAAATAAAATTAGAAAAAAATTACGTATTACCAACAACAAAATAACGTTACATCAGTATCTGAACGTAACCTTTACTTCAAAAAAGTAACAGTACACAAATCCACAAAACTGCCTGATATCCATCTGTTGACATCTATTTTCCCCGTGTCACCAAGAGTATCACCACCCTCCCCCCCCCACAAACCACAGTGTTTTTAGCTATGGTGTTATTCATTTTTCACTACGTTGACAATAATTTTTTCTTCTTAGATACTCATAATATCAATTCCTATCAAACATTGCAGCGCCCTTTTAAATACTGAACAAATGATTTCAAGTAACTTTGATAATTTGCTTATTCGCTGTTCTGTAACTGTTACGATTTTTATACATTAAAGATCCCAACTAAACATACCGTAAGGAGAAACAAATGTTAAAAATAAATGATATAAAAATGAAGCCGAAATTGATCACCCTGTTTCTGTTAACAGGGCTCATTCCTTTACTAATGGTTGGCTGGTGGTCCAGTCAAAAAGCAAGTAACGCGCTTCTGCAAAGTTCCTTTAATCAGCTCGAAGGCATCCGAAGTGTAAAAAAACATCAGATTGAAGAATTTTTTACTGAACGCATGCATGCTGTTCAGATTCTCTCAAAAAGTGCTGATACCCACGAAACGTATGAAGAGCTACATAAATACCATGTTGAAACCAATGTTCAGGCAGATGGCCCGTATGATGTGTCCACGGCGGAATATGCACGGATATGGAAAGAGAAGAGTGGTGATTTAGTAAACTACATGCATAAATATGGCTATTACGATGTGTTTATTATGTGTGCCAAGCATGGCCATGTGATGTATACGGCAGGCAAAGAGTCTGATCTCGGTGCAAATCTCAGCCATGGCCCTCAGCAGAGCACTGGTCTGGCAAAACTATGGCGTCAGGTGGTGGATACACAAAAAGGTGCTTTTCAGGATTTTGCCCCCTATGCACCGAGCAACAACGAACCGGCATCCTTTGTCGGCTACCCTGTAAACGATTCAAATGGTAACATGGTAGCAGTGGTTGCCCTGCAGCTTTCTCTGGATGCAATCAATGAGATGATGCAGCAACGGGAAGGTATGGGCGAAACCGGAGAAACATACCTGGTTGGGCCGGATAAGCTGATGCGTTCCGATTCCTTTCTCGACCCCCAGGGACATTCAGTAAAAGCCTCTTTTGCCGGTAATGTTTCCAACAACGGGATTGACACCCATGCAAGTAATGCAGCCCTGGGAGGAAAGGACGGATCCGAAATAGTAATCGACTATAATGGTAATCCTGTTCTCTCAGCATACACACCGATACACCTGGGAGATGTTACCTGGGCACTTATGGCAGAAATCGATGAGGCTGAAGTCACAATCCCTGTGACAAGTTTAACTCGCAGTATTTTTATGATATCTGGTATTGCAATCATGTTCATCGCCATGTTTGCCATGCTGATTGCAGGCAAGATAGCCAAACCATTAAACCAGGGAGTCGATTTTGCCAAAACAATTTCATCAGGTGACCTGACAAAACAACTGGATATTCGTCAAAAAGATGAAATAGGCATTCTCGCAACTGCCTTGAATGAGATGACTGACAGTCTTCGCACAAAATTTCAGGACATTTCTTCCGGCGTACAGACATTATCATCCACCTCTACCGAGCTTTCAGCAATTTCCAACCAGATGTCAGCCAATTCCGAGCAGACAACCGGTAAGGCAAACAGTGTTGCTGCATCGGCCGAAGAGATGAGTGTAAATATGGATTCTGTTGCAGCTGCTTCTGAACAAACTTCAGTAAATGTAAACATGGTTGCAGCCGCAGCTGAAGAGATGAGCGCGACAATTACTCAAATTGCATCACATACTGATAAAACACAATCTATAACTGAAACAGCCGTTACCCAATCCCAAAATGCCTCTGATCAAATTAATGAATTGGGTGTAGCTGCCCAGGAGATTGACAAGGTCACAGAAGCAATCACGGAGATTTCCGACCAGACAAATCTTCTTGCACTCAATGCCACAATTGAAGCAGCGCGAGCTGGTGAAGCTGGTAAGGGCTTTGCTGTGGTAGCCAACGAGATCAAAGATCTTGCCAAACAGACATCAGATGCTACCGGTGAAATTAAAGAAAAAATTATTAGAATTCAGGATGCAAGCAGAAGTTCAGTAGCAGAAATTACCCAGATAACAGGAGTCATAAGTGAAGTAAGTGAAATGGTGTCAGTTGTTTCTGTTGCTGTCGAAGAGCAGGCCAATGCCACACAGGAGATAGCCGAAAACGTGTCACAGGCTTCTCAGGGTATTCAGGAAGTCAATGAGAATGTCGCCCAGGCATCTTCAGTAACCGGAGAAGTAGCTGCTGATATTGCTGAAGTTGGACAAGCGTCAGGGGAAATCAATGTCAGCAGCACACAGGTAAGTGTACATGCTGATGATTTGAGTAAACTCACTGGAACATTATCAGATATTGTGAATCAGTTTAAGGTGTGATATGGGGCGCTCCTGAATAGTTACAGGAAAAGAGGCTATTGGGGACGTTGACGCTGTCTCAACATCTCAAACATAATCACACCTGCAGCAACTGAGCTATTAAGGGAATCAAGTTGACCTTCCATGGGAATAGACAGCAACACATCACACTGTTTGCGCACCAGGGGCCGTATGCCGGCCCCTTCACTGCCAATAACAACGCAGGCTGGGAGAACAAGATCTGATTCGTATAGTGATTGTGCTTCGGCATCTTTTATGGCGCCAAATATCCAGGCACCTGCCTTTTTTAAGGCCTGTAAAGACTGGGCCAGATTTGTTACCTGGCAGATATCGACATGCGACATGGCACCGGCAGCTGATTTTGCAGCAGTACCGCCAAGGGGGGCAGTACGTTCCCGGGTGAGGAGCACCCCATTCACACCTGATGCGTGAGCAGAGCGTATAATCGCCCCGATATTATGAGGATCCTGCAGAGTATCAAGCACTATAATTCTTGGGTTTGCACCCTGCTCCACGAGATTTTGAAATTTTTCGAGTAAATCATCGAATGGCAACAGGCTGGTCTGTGACATTTTGGCCACAACCCCCTGGTGCCGAACCTGGGATGCATTGTCCCCAATCAGACGCAGGGAAGAAACAAAGTTCATTTTTATTCCGGCAGCGCGAGCATGTTCAATAATATCTTCTCTTTTCCCGCCCTTCCTGTCTTTTACCAAAATAATTTCACTGATCCGTTCCGCTTCCTGTTCCAGAGCTTCATATACCGGATGAATCCCCCAGAGGAGATCATCACTCAAACGGATTTTGCGTTCGTTTCCTTTGCGGGAATTTTCATTTTTTTTCACTTGTTAGTCACCAGTTTTATGGGCTCACCTGTGGGTAATCGATGGCCACGACTACGCTCGGCAATGATCACTGACTGCAGGGTGGACACAGCATCTTCAAGATTATCGTTAATCACCAGATAATCATACTCTCCTGCGGCATCCATCTCTTTTGCAGCATTTTTCAGGCGTAATTCAATGGTCTCATTACTGTCTGTTCCCCTGCCACGCAAACGATTTTCCAGCTCGGCAAGTGATGGCGGTACCACAAAAACAGTCACGGCCTGAACACTCTTATCACGAGCAATGATTGCAGCACCCTGTATATCAATATCAAGAATAATGTCCTGCCCGAGTTTCAGCTGTTCCAATACTGACGGACGACTTGTTCCATAATAATTGCCGTGGACTTCAGCCCATTCAAGGAAGAGATCCTGTTCCTGCATAGTCTGAAATTCATCCACAGAGACAAAATAATAATCAACTCCGTTTTCCTCACCACTGCGCGGTGAGCGGGTGGTATGCGACACGGAAAAAGCAAGATGTGGAAGTTCTTTCATCACCTTTTTTAAAATCGTTGTTTTTCCGGCTCCTGATGGCGCCGAAAGAATAAAAAGCTTACCTGTTGTTGTCATATTATTCAGCCTCCACGCCCTTTAATGCACTACTCAAATGCGGACTTAACTGCAGAGAAGCAAGGCGCTGACTGATAGTATCAGGCTGAATAGAAGAGAGAACAACATGATTGGAATCCATAACCAGAAGCGATCTTGTCCGCCTTCCTTCTGTTACATCAACAAGTCTTCCCGCCTCTTTTGCGAGCTCTTTCAGTTTTCTGGCAGGAGAAGAACCTGTATTCACAACAGCAATAATCCGACTGACCATTACTGTATTTCCAAACCCGACATTAATAAGTTGCATGGGATTTACTTTACCCTTGATTTAGAATTGAGCTTATTCAATATTCTGCACCTGTTCCCGCATCTTTTCGAGCTCTCCTTTGAGCTCCACGGAGAGATGGGCAATGGCAGCATCATTAATTTTGGAGGCCATGGTATTTACCTCACGCAGAAATTCCTGAAGAAGAAAATCAAGTTTTCGTCCAGTTGCTTCATCAGCCTCAAGAAACGCACGGAATTGATTAATATGGCTATCCAGACGGACAATTTCTTCCGTAACATCAATTTTATCAGCAAGAATAGCTACCTCCTGAGCCAGACGTTGAGGGTCAAGCTGGACGTTATCAAGCAACTTCTGCAAGCGTTCTTCAAGATTTTGTTTTCTTCGCTGGAGAAGTTCGGGAATGGAGTTGCCGATTTCATGGATAACACTTGAAAAATGATCCAGCCGTTGCAGAAGATCTTCTGCCATGGCCTCGCCTTCCTGACCTCGCATACTATCACAGGTTACAAGGGCCTGCTTTAAAGCCTGCTCCATTGGAGGCCAGACACTATCAAGATCCTCGTCCTGCTGCTTCAATACCAGAACATCTGGATAAGAGGCAAGCTGGGAAAGCGTTGTATTGTCACTTAAATCAAGCGCTGTTCCAAGACTTGCCAATGCATCACGATAGGTGATTGCAAGGCTGCTGTTTGCCTCTATTTGCTGCAGATCAGAAAAATCTCCGGTCACAGACAGAAGTACATCCACTCGCCC
>JAOZQU010000212.1 GCA_029932055.1 Desulfocapsa sp. | reverse complement strand
CATCACTTCATTTAGTTAAAAACTATTGGCAGACAAGGCAAATCTCTTAGCCTGATGGCTAAGCCCTTCAGGCACTAATTACAAACATTTTTATCATCACCTGCATCGGTGTCTCAGAAATAACAGGCAATACTTTTTTTCATTTTTTTTTGCCTCAAAAAAATGATACGCTACCCATAGCTACGAAAAAAACGAGAGCATAAAACAGTGCGATTTGAAAATATTAACAAAAGTTTCATGTAAAAACCTATCTTCTCAGGGATTATTTAATAAAAGGAAAAATCATGCGCTTGCTAACCCTGTTTTCCATATATCTGATTGTAATCATATTTTCGTCCACTGTGTACGGGGCAGTTGCAGAAGTACCCCGTACAGGGCAGGACACCTGTTATGACGAACAAAACGGTTCTGTTATCAGCTGTCCCGGCAGCGGGCAGGATGGAGCGCTGGTAGCTGGTATTGCTATCCCGTCTCCTCGTTTTACTGATAATGGAGACAACACTGTAACAGATGTTCTTACAGAGCTGATCTGGCTAAAAAATCCCATCTGTATGCAAACACACTACCCGGAATTTGACAACGACGATACTGCCGGAGACGGTAAAGTTAACTGGCAGCATGCACTGGATTTTATTACTGGCATTAATGCAAGTACTTATCCCGACTGTGGTGCAGGTTTTACCGACTGGCGCCTGCCAAATGTCAGGGAACTTGAAAGCCTGATGAATCTACAATATTCTCAGCCAGCTCTCTCCAATACTGCAGGTGATGCCCGTTGGACAGCTAATGACCCATTTAGCAACGGTTTTTCCAATGAACTCTACTGGACCGGGTCAACTGCTGCTGACTACAAACCTCATTTTGCCTGGGCTGTGTCCCTGTGGGAAGGGTTTATCACTCATGCGAGCTATAAAGACTCCAGCTATTTTGATATCTGGCCGGTACGAGGCGGGCAATAAAGACAGTATCCTGAAAACAACTGAATAGCTGGCTGTTGCTAAACAGCCTTTACATGCTCTCCCATAATAGTGATTGAAAATAAAGCTTATGAAATATTTATTCCATTTTTTATTTCTGTCTTGTTGTCTTTGTGTAATTCCATTTATTGCCTGTGCTGCTCCTGCAAATGTACCGAAGACAGGGCAAACCACATCATATAGCCTTGGCGATGACGGCAACCTGCAACGGGGCGTGGATATTTCGTCACCTCGTTTTACAGACAACGAGGACGGCACGGTAACAGACAATCTTACTGACTTGATCTGGCTTAAAGATGCCAACTGTATTCATACTGAATATCCGGATTTTGACAATGACAGTGCCACCGGGGATGGCCGGGTCTTCTGGCAGCATGCCCTGAATTTTGTCGCAGGAATTAATGATGCAACATACCCCAACTGCGGTGCAGGAAAAACCGATTGGCGACTCCCGAACCGAAAGGAAATTTGGAGCCTGATCAACTTCAACTATACAATCCCTGCCATCTCCAATGCTGCAGGTAATGCGCAATGGAGCGAAGGCGATCCCTTTCTAAACATTCCCAATAGCGCTTACTTTTCCAGTACGACTTCTGTAGATATACCAGCGGAGAAGTGGATAGTGAACATTTCAGATGGAGACTTAAATCACTTCTCTCATAGTGTGGGTTCGGTCTGGCCGGTTAGAGCCGGTCAAGGCGAATCACCCAATCAACTGAATATTTATTTATCCGGAAATGGCTCTGGTACGGTAACCAGTGATCCTCCAGGTATAACCTGCGGAGGTAGCCTTGACTGTTCGGAAACATATCCTGCAGATACAGAGGTGACTCTGACTGCAACACCCTCAACAGTGCATGTCACATTCGATGGCTGGAGTGGTAATCCAGATTGTACTGACGGTAGCGTCACCATGAATGGTATCCGTAACTGTACTGCCACATTCACAGTACTACAGCAGACCATAACTACTTCTGCATCTCCAGCTGAAGGCGGTAGTGTCAGTTGTACGCCCAATCCTGTAGACTCATGGAGTACGTCAACATGTACCATCACTACAAATTCAGGATACAGTCTCACCAGTGTTGATGGAACGTGTGGCGGGAACCTCGTAGGATCAACGTACACTACAGATCCAATAACCTCCTCCTGTACGGTTAACTCTAATTTTTCTCAAAACGTAATAAATATAACCAGAGACGGAACAGGTTCAGGTACGGTGACATCCAGTCCAACGGCTGGTATTGACTGCGGCAATGACTGTAATGAAATCTATGACTACGCTACCCCTCTCACATTGACTGCTGTGCCGGATACAGGTTCCACATTCGGCGGCTGGTCTGGTGGCAGTTGTTCAGGCGTGGCCCCCTGCACATTTAGTGTGGAACATGAAGACACCATTACAGCGACATTTGATCATGATGGTACCAGCCAGGAACTCAATGTTGCGACTGATGGAATCTGTTTCGGTACGATTACATCAACATCGCCGGGAATTGATTGTGGCAACGACTGCAATGAAACATATTTAACCCATACGAATGTAGAGCTGACAGCCACTCCCATACAGGACTGTACTTTTTCAAACTGGTCAGGAAACGGATGCTCAGGAACAGGAAGCTGCTCTTTTCTTATGGATCAAAACGAATCAATAACAGCTACTTTTGACTTATTTCCCTTTGCTTTAATGGTAGTCAAAATCGGAAAAGGAACTGGAACTGTTTTGTCAGATGCCATTGGTATAAATTGCGGCAGTGACTGTTCGGAGATATATACTGAAAATGATACTATAACCCTGACGGCAACTCCAGATCAGGACTCTCTGTTTAACGGTTGGAGCGGGGAGTGCACAGGTCTTTCTCCTTGCACCATCACTATCAGTCAGGCAAAAATGGTCACTGCAGATTTTGGACGACATTTCCCATGGAATATTTTTTGGTCGGCAATCCTGAGAGACCCTACTAAAAACAATTAGCCCAAATGTTGATGGCGTCGTAAAAACTAAAATATTTCACTGGTTTCCGCACCTTCAAGCTCACGCATGGTATATGCCAGTGACAATTTTTTGGGCATATCCGTCAAGCATGCATGGATTACAGTCATAAGTTCTTTACGTTCATAGAGATTTTTGGGATCTCCACCCCAGTCACCTCGTTTGACTTTCCATTTTTCTTTTTCATCAAACAGATTGTTCAGGCTGCCTGCAAAATCATCGAGGTTTTCATCGCCCTGTTCAGGCTTCCGTTTTCTGTAATAATCTACAATTTTGTGTTTTAATATACCTGTGAGCCAGATTTTCACAGTGGATTTCCCTGAAAAATTTTCATACGAACGATACGCTGCAAACAGGGTTTCCTGAACCAGATCTTCAGCGGTAAAAGAATCCCGAACACGGATTTTAGCGAACCGGTACAGTGCGTCACCATATTGTTCCAGCCATCTTACTGCGTCATGCTCTTGAATGTCTGCCGCTACCATCGTTCATCACCGTTTTCATGATATTTTTTTAATTCAAGAAAAGGGGCTATCCGCTAAACGCAGCAAGTGGGGTGTTACTCGTTACTCATTATACCGCTCCGCGGTGTATCATGTCTGGTAGCGCTCTGCGCTGTGAGAGTTGTGGCGCAGAGCGCCGATGGATTAGTTACACCGCAGAGCGGGTAACCAGGGGGAACGCTCCCCCCCTCTTACGTTGAGTTGAGCTGTTTACTTAAATTCGTGAACCAGCGAAAAGTCATTGGCAACTCTGGTGGAATGGCAGGCGATACACAATCAAGAAAAACATAAATACAAACTTCAACTCCGAGAAAATTTTTAGGCATTGAAGGGTCTCAGACTGGTGAGTTTGTCTTTATTTTTTAATTTTTAACTCAAAACTTTTAACTGACATTCATGTCATTAGATTCAAGAGCACCCTCTGTGCCCATGAATATGAACAGCGCAATTGCTGTTACAGAGTAAGTCGTTATAAAAATAATAACCTTACGGCTTTTTTTATTTTTTTCTGCTATCAACAATTGTTTTGTAACACTACTCACCATAAAAATAAAACACCGATTCTTCCGACATCAACCAAAGGCACAGAAAAGAGTGGAAAATCATCACAAGGCCTGGTAGATTCACTCCATTTTTTACAGAATAATATGCAGTTACCAAGGAGCACTATGAGTTTCAAACAATTCGGGTTCAAGTCACAGATTACCAATAACATCAACAACTGTGGCTATGAGCACCCTACCCCTATCCAGGAAGAGGCCATCCCGAAAGTTATGGCCGGAAAAGATCTCCTTGGCCTTGCCCAGACAGGCACCGGTAAAACTGCCGCCTTTGCCCTTCCCATTATCCAACAGCTGATTGATGCTCCTCGAGGTAAGATTCGCGCCTTGGTGGTAGCTCCGACCAGAGAACTGGCCGAACAGATCAACCAGAGTTTTATAGAACTGGCAAAGGGCACAGGCCTGAGAACGGTTGCCATCTATGGTGGTGTTGGTAAGAAGCCTCAATTAGATGCATTTCAACGTGGAGTTGACATCATCATTGCCTGCCCGGGCCGTCTTCTTGACCATCTGAACAATCATGGTCTTAAGCTGGATAAAGTGGACACTCTGGTGCTTGATGAAGCGGATCAGATGTTTGACATGGGATTTTTTCCAGATATCCGCCGCATTCTCAAACATCTGCCACGTAAACGCCAAACCCTGCTTTTTTCCGCCACCATGCCGGCGGATATCCGGAAACTGGCGGACGAAACACTCACCAATCCGGAAGAGATTCGCATCAAGCTCGAACAACCGCTGGATTTAATCAGCCAGGCGCTCTATCCCGTATCCAAAAGGCAAAAGTCCGCATTGCTCCTTCATATCCTAAAAAAAGAACCAACTGAAGGGTCAACCCTGGTCTTTACCCGCACCAAATACGGTGCCAAAAACCTGGCGAAAAAACTTATAAAAGCTGGCTTCTCAGCCTCTGCTCTCCAGGGAAATATGTCACAAAACCAGCGTCAGAACGCACTCAACGGTTTTCGTGACGGGACGTTTTCAATCCTTGTTGCAACTGATATTGCTGCGCGCGGCATTGATGTTTCACTGGTGGCCCAGGTCGTTAACTTTGATCTGCCTTCAACGGCCGAGGCCTATACCCATCGGATTGGCCGTACCGGGCGTGCTAAACGCAGTGGCCGAGCCATAAGCTTTATCTGTTTTGACGACAAAGCCATGGTGAAAGCGATTGAACGGCTCCAGGGAAAATCCATTAAACGAATTAATGTGGATGGATTTGCAATGGCGGAAGAATCTGAAGAGACACCAAAACAGACCCGGCGACCAGCCAGGCCACAACACAAGAGCAAGAAAAAATTGGGTCAACGTCGCTCATCAGGACAACAACAGAAACGCTCAGCCACTAAGGGCAAGGCCAAAGCGAAAACGAAAACGAAAACGAATCCGAACAAAAGCAGTTCCGGCAACATCTTCGGGCTAGGTCAAAAATAGTATTGCTAATCAGGAACAAATTCGGATCCCCCCTGGTTACATCGCTCTGCGGTGTAACCAAACCCACCGGCGCTCTGCGCCATGATTCTCACAGCATAGAGCACTACCAGATGCGTTATACCGGAGCGGTATAACGAGCAGTCTTGATGGACTTGTAAAAACTCAAATTTTTCGCTATCCCGTCATTCCCGGAAACTACACCGGACAAGCCCGCGGCGGGAATGACGTCACTCCAACACGTTCTGGATTCCCGCTAAAAACATGCGGGAATGACGGTACAAACAAAATTCATCTGACATTAACAGAATAATTACATATCACCCAAATGCAACATTCAAGTTATTTGAAATTGGTATGACTATTCAGCAGCACCCCATTGAACCTTTTCTGTATGACTATTCTTTGTAGCCGGGTGCGTATTACGCACCATCAGAGTTACCCATAACCACCGACGTTATTGTTGAGAGGCAAAACATGGCCATTTGTTATTGGCCCGTTGGGTGTCAATGGAGAACACAATGG
>JAOZQU010000211.1 GCA_029932055.1 Desulfocapsa sp. | reverse complement strand
TCGGGAATGATGAGCAGCAGGCAAAAAAAGTTTACAAGATATTCAAAAAGGTTGAATCAGAAAAGAATGAACTATTTGTGCCTTTACTCGTAATGTTAGAATTAATTTGGGTTTTAGAATCAGTCTATGAAATTTCGAGAAATGATATTTTAGAATCAATAAGTGAACTGATACTAATGCCAGTTTTAAAATTTGAGCACCAATCAGCTTTGCAACAATTCACACATGCCGCACAAGGAAACAAATATGATCTCTCCGATCTTTTGATTTCTTGTTCTGCCAAGTCTCAAGGTTGCGAAACCGTAATTACTTTTGATAAAAAAGCCTCCAAATTCACTCTGTTCGAATTGGCAAAATGACATAATCGGATAGCCGATTGTTAATACAACAAATAACTCCTGAAAGCCACTCGGCGACGACATACTAGACATCACTTATCAGAACCGATAAAATCGGCGTTCATAAATAGGATCAGAGTAACAACAAACATTTTTCTAAAACTCAGAACCAAAGCTTGCCCAGGCTCCTAGACGAGAATTAACTGAGGACAAATAATATTTCCAATCTCAGTATCTCACATATCTTATCCATTAAATTCAACTTTGGATCAGTTACATGATTTTTGGCTTGTGTTCTATGACACCTGTGATAGATATAATCATTATATGCACAAAATAAAAAGTAATGTGTTAGCAATCGTTCAATATTTTGTGCTTTGTTGGAGTTGTGAAAAATTTTAGTCAATATATTGGTTTTTACGAGTCCATCAATTTTAAAATATATAGATAATATGGCCAGACAGGAAACTGATATCATGGATATTTCCCTTGTATCAATACCATTGGCCTTTTTTTGTTTCCAGCTAACGTCAGGAGGACTGTAATGAGTGGAAAAAAGAGTTTTGTTGTTATTGGGTGTGGAGGAGCCGGAGGGCCGGCTGCCATTCTTACCAGCAAAATAAATCCGGATTACGATGTGACGGTAATCAGGGCAGAACCTGATTTTATTGTCAGGTGAGCACTACCTTATGTTGTGGCCGGTCTGGCCACCAGTAACTCCATAGTTGTCCCCGATTCCATGCTGGAAGGTGGAGGCGTAACTGTTATCAAAGAGAGAGTAACAGCGATTAACAGCAAGGAAAAAAATGTAACCCTGGCTGGCGGTAAAGTACTTTCATTTGATAAGCTTCTCCTTGCCAACGGTGCTGATCCTGTCATACCACCGTTGCCGGGCATTGATGCCAAGGGTGTTTTTACATTACGAAGCACACCAGATGCCGAGGCAATGATTAAATTCATTGATGAAAGAAAGGTTCAGAGCCTTACTGTTGTTGGAGCAGGCTTTATAGGTCTTGAAGTGGGCACCCTGTTAAAGCAGACACATCCTGATCTTAAGGTAACGGTGGTTGAATTTCTGGCACATCCCCTGGCGGCTATGCTTGATGGTGATATGGCGTCAAAGGTTGCCTCTTATCTTGCAGAACAAGGAATAGAGTTACGTACAAGCACAAAAGTCATGGGAATTACGGAAAAAGATGGCTATGCAAGCAGTGTTGAGCTTGATTCCGGCGATGCAATAGGTTCGGATATGATTCTTCTGTCTGTTGGAGCCAAAAGCAATTTTGATCTTGCCAGGCAGGCCGGGCTTGATATCGGAGACTTTGGTATCAAGATAAATGAGTTCATGGAGACATCTGATCCAGATATATTTGCCGCTGGTGACAATGTAGAAAACAAATGTCTTGTAACAGATAAAAATATACCAGGGGCACTCAGAGGTACGGCAGTCTGTCAGGGACGTCTTGTCGCCAAACGACTGAAAGGCGCTGCCATTCCGTTTACAGGGGTATTGAACAACTCCTGTGTCAAACTCTATGATCTCTGTGCGGCAAGCGTTGGCCTTACAGAGGAGGTTGCCAAAAATTATGGTATAGAGACAGCCTGTTTTACAGTTGATTCCCGCAGCAAGCATGGCATGATCAATGGGATGAAACCATGGATCCTGAAGGTGGTTTTCAACAAGGAAAACAGAAAGGTAATAGGAAGCCAGATTGTGAGCATGAGCGAAGCTCCTGTAAAGGAAATCGACGTCATGAATATGGCCATAAAAATGGGTGCAGTTCCTGAAGATCTTATGACTATTAACTGCGCCGGACACCCGGATCTTTCTTCAGAACCCAGCATGGAACCCATTTCCATCGTGGGGGTACAGGCATCAGGAAGTATTTAACATTTGGTAACTTCAGGAGCACCCCACCTCTGCACGGTCAGGCTGGCTCACATAGGAACTACTATAGTTCCCCAGCCTGCCTGCACAGATATGGAGCGCTCCTAAACAGTTACAGGACAGTGGTTGGGTAAATTACCAGCTATCACCTTCTTCTAACAGTTACAAAGTTTGTTTTTTTATATGCCGGCAAGGGATGCCGGATTATCGGCATCCCCTTATCTGATTTCACAGCTTTTATCCAAACATCATGGACGCATCACGAACAATTCTTTTCATCTCCCGCACAGCCTGATCAAGCCCTACAAAAACTGCTCGTGCAATTATTGCATGGCCGATTGACAGCTCTTCAATAGTATCTAGTGCTGCAATTCGTGATGTGCTTTGATAGTCAAGACCGTGCCCGGCGTTAACCCTCAACCCCATCTGATAGGCTTCTTCGGCAGCAGAGGCAATGAATTGATACTCTTTTTCACGTTCATCGTCATTGGTGGCATCGCAGTAGCGTCCGGTGTGGAGCTCAACATAGGTTGCGCCAATTGCATGGGCTGCTTTTACCTGTTTGGCTTCAGGATCAATAAAAAGCGAAACCGGTATGCCTGCCTTCTCCATCTTATCGATAGTTTTTGCCAGTTTCTTCTTTTGTCCCGCAACATTAAGGCCGCCTTCGGTGGTGAGCTCCTGACGTTTCTCAGGTACCAGTGTCACCATGTCCGGCTTGAGGTTCAACGCAATTTCTATGATCTCTTTATTGGCACCCATTTCCAAATTCATTCTGGTTTTAATGGTCTCCCTCAATAAACGTACATCACGATCATTGATATGGCGCCTGTCTTCACGTAAATGAACAACAATACCGGCAGCGCCTGCAAGTTCACAGATAGCGGCGGCAGCAACCGGATCAGGTTCTGTAACACCACGGGCATTTCTTACAGTTGCAACATGATCAACATTGATTGCTAGATGGGTCATCTGATTACTCCTGGAATTATGTAACTGATTAATGAGTTTGTTTTCAAGATCCCACATGGCTAATGCTTCTTTTTCAGATCTCTCATGGTCATAGCCAAGAAGATGAAGCATCCCATGCGTTATCAGCCAGGTGAGACGGTCGTGAAGAGAAATGTTGAATTGACTGGCCTCACTCAATGCGGTTTCAACAGAAATAATGATGTCGCCAAGTTCCTTGAGTGGCAGGGAACTCAGGAAGGTATCATTTTGATTTTCACTTGTAAGAGGAAAGGAGAGAACATTAGTCGGCCCCAACTTCTCCCTGTAATGACTGTTGAGCCAGCTAATTTCTTCATCGTCAACAAGTAGAATGGAAACATCATGGTCTGCAACTTTGCACTGACGCATGAGCCATGCTGCTCGTCTCTGGAGTAGCTTGGTATTGATACGCAATAGGGGAATATCGCAATTAATAGTAAAATGTGGTGGCATTATTGTGAGTTACCATTTTTCTCATAGGCAGCAATAATTTGTTGCACCAGAGGGTGTCGAACAACATCCTGTTTAGAAAAATTGCAGAACTTAATTCCGTTGATTCCATGTAACAGATTTTTTGCATGGAGAAGACCCGATTTTTGTGAACGTGGAAGGTCTACCTGGGTGACATCACCGGTAATTACCGTTAAAGAGTCAAATCCAATACGGGTCAGAAACATTTTCATCTGTTCCCGGGTAGTATTTTGTGCCTCATCAAGAATAATAAAGGCATCACTCAATGTACGTCCACGCATAAAGGCCAGAGGTGCAATTTCAATAATTCCCTGTTCGATATAATCCGCACTTCTGTCAGGGCCAAGCATATCACTCAAAGCATCATAAAGAGGGCGAAGGTAAGGGTTTACCTTCTGGGCAATATCACCTGGAAGAAAACCAAGTTTTTCACCAGCCTCTACCGCAGGTCTAGTGAGAATAATGGACCGAACCTGGCCTGTGGTGAGTGCTGACACGGCCATGGCAACGGCGAGATAGGTTTTTCCAG
Organism: Desulfocapsa sp.; assembly: GCA_029932055.1. GTDB lineage: Bacteria > Desulfobacterota > Desulfobulbia > Desulfobulbales > Desulfocapsaceae > Desulfocapsa. Next base: position 1,773 of record JAOZQU010000211.1, on the reverse strand, counting down.
TACCAGCAGGCCCAATACCGAAAACCACATCAGTATTACGGATAGCATCTATATAAATTTTCTGATTTTGTGTTTTCGGGGAGATGATTCTGTTCTGGGCAGTGATATATACTTTATCCAGAAAAATTTTATCCAGTCTGGCCTTCGGGCTAGTCTCAAGAACTCGGAGCCCAAAGGCAAAATCAGAACTGTAAACCTTAAACCCTTTAGTTATAAGATTATAAAACTGTTCAAGAAGATTTGCAGCAAGGTCAACTTCATGTCTAAGGCCGGAGATATGGACTTCATTGCCCCGGACATGAATTGTGACACCGATATTTTGTTCAACCAGTTGGAGATTTTTGTTCAGTTCTCCATATAGGATACCAGCATGATTATTATCGGAAAAACAGAGATCCTTACTATGCTGCGTGTTTGCCATATATCAATTGGCCTTTTGGGCGGCCAGCTCATCGTCAATGATTTTTTGGACAGCTGGCAGGGTTCTGCTTTTCAATTTTATTCCATTGACAAAAAGAGTTGGAGTTCCGGTTACACCAGCTTCCTTGGCATCCTGAAGATCCTGTGCCAGTTTCTGTTTGATATCTGCTGAGGTCAGATCTTTTTTGAATTTCTCCATATTCAGATCAAGCTTTGTACCAATAGCATTAATTACATCAGGAGTCAGCTTTGACGTGGCAGCAAACAACTCATCATGGAATTCCCAGAATTTGCCCTGTTCTCCTGCTGCAAGAGCTGCCAGTGCAGCAGGCTCAGCAAATTTGTGAAAACTCAATGGCATATTTTTTAAAACAATTTTTACGGTATCAGGATTGTGCTCGAGCACCTGCTCGAGTAGCGGCACAGCTTTGCCGCAGTGAGGTCACTCAAAGTCCGTAAAGACAGCAACGGTCACAGGAGCATTTTCATTGCCCAGGTATGGAGATCCTTTTGTATTGATACTAACCACAAAATCAACAGAAAGATCTTTGAAACTGTTATCATGTTGATTGATGAGATAAAGTTTTTCCCCGCGGGGAGCAATATCAATAGCCGTTACACCTTTATCCACATCAATTTTGCCAAGAAGTGCACCCTCGGCAGTGTAGATTAAAACCTTGTCCTGATCGGTGAGGATAAAAACCCTTTTACCATCTAAAGAATAGACAAAATCCAGAGGTTTACTGGGTATTTTCCAACTTTCCTCAACTTGCCACTGAACCCTGGTGGGTTTGCCGGCATCGGCAGCAGCAAGAGCCGATGAAGTTGAAAAAGAAAGTATAAGTATGGCACAGGCTGCAAGACACTGTTTGTACTTCATTGGGGCCTCAATTGTAATGTTAGTGCTGAGAATTATTTGACTTAATTCAATACATTCAGAGTTGTTTTTATTTTTCTCATTGAATGCGTCACAAGTTCGTGAAAACTATAAAACTAACCGATGGCTATGTAGATAAGCACCCTGAAGAACCAGAGTATAAATACGACACCATCAAAAAATGGAAAAGAGCAGAGAAATAAAATTCTTTCCCAACAAATCCAGATAATAGTCTCTGTAAGTTCGTTTGGCAAGGTACAGATAGGCAATTGATTTTGATTTTTGTGTGAAAATCGTAAAAAAAATGTGACTTTTTTACATTCAAACAAGTATCGGTCTTGACTGAAAGCAAAATGTGAATTATTTACTAAAAGATTGTCAAATATTTCTTCGATAATTGCAGTACTCTTAATCTGACAAATGCGAGGGTGGCGGAATTGGTAGACGCACTGGTCTTAGGAACCAGCGCCTTTGGC
>JAOZQU010000210.1 GCA_029932055.1 Desulfocapsa sp. | reverse complement strand
TCGTTTTGTTAACAATCTGCTGCAATGGAAAATTAGTGAAGCCGGAGTAGTACTCTCACGGTTTTTGATTAATTCCACGATTGGGGTTTATGGCTTGACCGATCCGGCACTGATCGAATTTGGCCTTGAGCCGAAACTGGAAGATTTTGGACAGACCCTTGGCGTCTGGGGTGTTGGTGAGGGTATATACCTCTGCTGGCCGATTCTGGGGCCATCCAACATACGTGACAGTTTTGGTTTTGCTGCAGATGTATACAGCCATCCCCTGGTGTATTTTGTTGATGATAACTGGGTGAGTACTGGGTATTACGCTCTGGACAGGGTAAATCTGCTTTCTCTCAACCCCGAAGTGTATGAAGATTTGAAAAAATATTCTTTGGATCCGTATGTGTCAATGCGTCAGATATACCTGGACTATCGGAGAGACGAAATTAACAGGTAAGACAGTGAAGTGAATGAAGAGTTTTTACCCGAGAATAGACATCTCTTCTCAAATCGAGGCATTTTGAAAAAATAAGCACAGGCATATAATTAATATTCCGAGCATTATTTTTTAAAAATAACGAGATAAGCGTAGACTTCGAGAGTTGGGGAGAAAGGGTACTTGTACCCGTAGTTTGGGTGTTCTCGGACAATCTCCTAGTATAAAGTGATAGGAAAGTAAAATGAATATAAGATGGCTGTTTTCTGTGCTTTTTTGTGTAGTATTGCTGGGACTAGCGCCTGTGGTAATGGCTTCTTCAGGGCCTACCGAAGCATTGAAACCGATATTGACAGACATTATGGCTATCATCGGTGATCCCAACCTTGCAGGCGATGAGCAGAAGGATGTAAGGCGTACCAAAATTATGAAAATTGCTGCGCAAGGATTTGATTTTACTGAGATGTCAAAGCGGGTGCTTGGCAAAACATGGAGGAACATAAATCCTCAGCAGCGTGATTATTTTGCAGAAATTTTCACTAAACTTCTTGAAAATGCCTATATTGGACAGCTTGAAGACTATTCCGGTCAGAAAATTGTTTATAAAGATGAACGGATTAAGGGAAAAAAGGCAGCAGTGTCCACGATTGTTTATGATAAAGAGATGTCTCTTCCTGTGAACTATGTCATGCTCGAGAAAGACAGAGGCTGGCAGGTTTACGATATTAATATTGAAGGGGTTAGTTTGGTACGTAACTATCGGGAGCAGTTCAAGTCCATTCTTAGAAAGGAAAACTTTGACGGTTTAGTGAAGGTTCTTGAAGAAAAAAATGCGTCTTTTAATAATGAGGAATCCTGATAGTGGATGAATTGTTATCCACCATTGCTTTTTCAGATGACAAGATCAGGCATGAGTTTATTTCTTTGTTTACAGAAAAAAAACTGGCAGCAGACAAGGTGCTGTTCGATTATAATGAGCCGGCTGAAAAACTTTTCTTTCTAAAAGAAGGACATTTAGCGGTTTATAAATATACTGGTTTTCTCGAAAAGATGCAGGTGATAGCATTGCTTGATCCTGGTGCTGTAGTTGGTGAAGCTGCCTTTATACAGCATCATGTACGGAGTACTCGGGTGACTGCCATTGAGGAAAGCAGGCTTTTTTGTCTTGCAAAGAAAGATTTCGTCATTTTTCAGAAACAATTTCCCAAAGGTGCCGCCGCTTTTCTTGAATATCTTTTTTCTATTGTCAGCCTGCGTCTGGAAAAGACATCAGAGCGACTTGCTCGTATACTTTAAGACTTCTCTTCACGTATATTCTATTATTTTCACAGAAATTAGAGCATTTGAAATTTTTTTCTAGCCATTCTGCTAAAAATTGGGTAATTTTAACAGTTTTGTTTGCTTATCTGATATTGTCAGTTGCGGAGAAATAATGAAAATTCTACTTACTGATAATAGAAATAAGAATCGCAGCTTCGACATTGAAGAAGTTTTTCAGTTTTCGGATGTTGATGCTGAATTAGATGCAAAAGTGGTGGCAAATTTTTTGCTTAGTCAACAGACTGAAGATTTGTATTTCCTTACAGGAAATTTAAAAGCCACTGTTGCTACAGGCTGTGACCGCTGTGGGAAAAAAGTTGAATTTGATGTTGACCAGAACTTCAGGTATCAAATACGGCTGGAAGATGAACCGCAGATGGTTTCAGAGTACAATTGTACAGAGGATGACAGCGAAGTATTATACCTTTCAGATCCTGTAGTTGAAACCAGTGAGATTTTGTCAGAGCAGCTTTTGTTGTCTTTACCCGCACATCATTTTTGTGATGAAGCATGTAAAGGCCTGTGCGATCGCTGCGGTGTGAATTTGAATGAAAAACAATGTAAGTGCAGGGAGACAAATGAAAATTCTCCTTTCGCAGTATTAAAACAATTACAAAAATAATAGACTATCCATACTGCCGGAAAGCAGTATCTCTATTGGAGGATATATCATGGCTCTGCCTAAAAGAAGACATTCCCGCTCTCGTACCCGTAAAAGAAGATCCCACGATGCTTTGAGTGCACCAAGTATCTCCACCTGTGCAGAATGTGGCGAACCAAAACAGCCTCACCGTATCTGTCCCAGTTGTGGTATGTATAAAGGACGTTCTGTTTATAGTCTTGACGCTGAAATAGAATAGGAAGCTTAACGTGCGTATTGCCTTGGATGCCATGGGAGGTGACCATGGACCTGATGAGCTGATAGCCGGGGCAATACAGGCTCTTGAAGAAACTGACCTGCATCTGACTCTGGTTGGAAATGAGTCTGTAATTCGTTCCTGTCTTGACCGTGTGCCTCCCGCCGATAGTATAACTTCCAGGCTCCGGATTGTTCACACTTCTGAAATGGTTGAAATGGGGGAATCCCCTGTTGAGGCCATTCGAAAGAAAAGGAATTCTTCCGTCATGCTTGCCTTTGATCTTGTTAAAAAAGGTGAAGTTGAGGCTGCAGTCAGCGCCGGAAATTCCGGGGCAACCATGGCAGCTGCTGTTCGAAAACTTGGACGTTTAAAAAATGTTTCCCGCCCGGGTATTGCCAATGCGTTTCCCACCCTGAAAAAACCTGTCGTGATGATGGATGTTGGCGCTAATGTGGATTGTCGTTCCAGCCATCTTTTCCAGTTCGCTCTCATGGCTTCTGCCTTTTCCCGTATCTTTGATATTGACTCCCCCCGAGTTGGTCTTTTAAGTATTGGAGAAGAGTCTGGAAAAGGAAATCAGGTTGTGAAAGAGACCCACTCTCTGTTGGCTGCAAGTTCTCTTAACTTCGTTGGTAATGTTGAAGGAAGAGATATTTTTCAAGGCGATATTGATGTGATTGTTTGTGATGGTTTCGTGGGTAATATCTGTCTGAAAGTAAGCGAGGGATTGGTTGAGGCGGCAACAGAGATGATTCGTGAAGGGATTATGGGCTCGTTTAAGGCCAAGATCGGGTATTGGTTGGCAAAACCTGTGTTTCGTACGTTTAAAAAACGGCTTGATTATGCAGAATATGGTGGCGCACCACTTCTTGGAATTAACGGAACCGGAATTATCTGTCATGGCGCATCCAATGCATTGGCTATCAAAAATGCAATAATTGAAGCTGCTAAGATCGTGGAAAATAAGGTGAACGAAAAGATTACAGAGAGTCTTGCTGAAAATCTTGAGCCTTTAAAGGAGACGCAATAGTGGGAGCTGTGATTCTTGGTACAGGTTCCTGTCTTCCGGGACGGGTGTTGACAAATCATGATCTGGAGAAAATTGTAGATACCAGTGACGAATGGATTCTCAGCCGAACAGGGATCTCAACCCGCAGAATCAGTGGCAAGGATGAAGAAACGTTTAAACTTGCAAGCACTGCAGCCAGGCGTGCAATGGAAGCAGCCGACGTAACTGCTGATGAAATTGATCTGATTATTGTGGCAACCATGAGTTCACATATGCTCATGCCTTCCTGTGCCTGTTTCGTGCAAAATGAGCTGGGTGCAAAAAACGCTTTTGCTTATGATCTTAATGCAGCATGTTCCGGTTTTCTTTTTGCTCTGGACAGTGGTGATAAATATCTACGTGTTGAGCGGGATAAGAAAATCCTGGTCATTGGAACTGAGACTTTATCCAGTCGAATCAACTGGCAGGATCGTAATACCTGTATCCTTTTCGGCGATGGTGCCGGCGCTGTGATCATGGAGTATCAAGATGATCCTCGTGGTGTTGTCGGTTCCAATCTTTTCTCCGATGGTAGTTTATGGAATCTCCTCTATATGCACACAGCTCCGTCGCTTAACCCGGAGCTTGAACAATCCGACCATCCAGGTACTCATATTCTTATGGAAGGCAGAGAAGTATTCAAATATGCGGTGAAAGCCATGGAAGGTGCTATCCACGATTTGCTTGACAGGCAAAAGATCGAAATTTCTTCCATAGACTTGATGATTCCTCATCAGGCCAATATTCGCATCCTTAAGAAGCTGGTATCCCGCATTGGTATTGATCAAGAAAAAGTATTCATAAACGTTCAGAAATATGGTAATACATCTGCTGCTTCTATTCCCATTGCACTCGATGAGGCAAACCGTGAGGGAAGGCTGACAAGAGATAATTTACTTTTAATATGTTCCTTTGGTGGTGGATTCACCTGGGGAGCATCTTTGCTCAGGTGGTAAACAGGAGAGACGATGGATTATTTTCTTACAGAAGAACAGAATATGATAGTGGAAATTGCCCAGCAGATCACCGATGAGCAAATCATTCCACACCGTGCAGAGTTGGATGAAAAAGATGAGTTTCCACGTGCAATTCTAAACAGCATGGGACAGGCAGATCTTTTTGGCGTTCCGATTCCAGAGGAATATGGCGGTTTTGGCGGTGGATGTCTCGATATTGTTCTCGCTCTCGAACAACTTGGCCGTGGTTGTATTGGTGTTGCAACTGCTTTTGCTGCCAGTGCACTTGGCATTTATCCTATTATGATTGCCGGCTCTGAAGAAATGAAACAAAAGTATCTGCCTCCGGTTGCAGCAGGAAAGATGTTTGCAGCATTTGGTCTCACTGAGGCCAATGCCGGATCCGATGCATCAGGAATTCAGACCACAGCTGTACTTGATGGAAATGAGTGGGTATTAAACGGCACTAAACAGTGGATAACCAATGGTGGTGAAGCTCAGATATATACAATAGTTGCCATCACTGATAGAAAAAGAGGTGCTCGTGGTGCATCCATGTTTGTTGTGGAAGAAGGCGATCCCGGTTTTTCATGTGGACCTAAAGAAAAGAAGATGGGTATTCGTGCTTCATCAACCACTGAGCTGATATTTAAAGATTGCAGAATCCCCAAAGATAGGCTTATCGGCCGCCAGGGGACTGGTTTTATTACAGTAATGAAAACGCTAGATTCATCTCGTCCCGGTATTGCAGCTCTAGGTCTTGGTATTGGACAGGCATGTGTTGATGAGGCAACAACCTACGCCAAACAGCGAATACAGTTTGGCAAGCCCATCATATCATTTCAGGCTGTGCAGCATATGCTTGCTGACATGGCCATCCAGCTTGAGGCTTCAAGGGCACTTGTTTATTCTGCTGCCAAACATATTGATGCCCATCCCAAAGATATGTCCAAGGTTTCCTCCATGTGTAAAGTCATGGCAACTGATATGGCCATGAAGGTAAGTACTGATGCTGTACAGGTCATGGGTGGATACGGCTATATGCGAGAATATCCAGTTGAGAAAATGATGCGTGATGCGAAAATTCTTCAGATTTACGAAGGGACCAATCAGGTACAGCGTAACGTTATCGGGCAGGAATTAAACAAAGAATATTCCCGTAAGTAGAAAACGAATTGAATTGATATGAATATTGTCGTTTGTGTAAAACAGGTTCCGGATGCCAAGGATGTACGTCTTGATCCAGAAACAAATACTCTAGCCAGGGAAGGGGTGCAGTCTATCATGAACCCCTTTGACCAGCATGCTGTTGAAGAAGCTGTTCGCCTGAAAGAGAAACTTGGCGGAAAGGTGACTGTGCTCAGCATGGGGCCACCTCAGGCTGAAGAAGTTCTTAAACAGGCAATTTCCTGTGGTGCTGATCATGCTG
>JAOZQU010000209.1 GCA_029932055.1 Desulfocapsa sp. | reverse complement strand
GGCCGAAGAGGTGGGAATCGAAGGCCGTTTTGGCTATTTTGACGGATCAGGTCAACTGCGGGATATGGTGCAGAACCATCTAATGCAGATTTTGACTCTGGTGGCCATGGAGCCGCCGGTCAATATGGATGGTGATTCCATCCGCAATGAAAAACTGAAAGTGCTTAAAGCGTTGCGTCCCATAACCGTAGACACTGTTGACGAAAAAACTGTTCGTGGTCAGTATTCAGCCGGGTTTATTCGGGGTAAAGCTGTTCCGGGTTATTTGGAAGAGGAGGGTGGCAATCCAAAATCTACAACGGAGAGTTTTGTTGCTCTAAGAGTTGATATCGATAACTGGCGTTGGGCAGATGTTCCTTTTTATTTACGCACCGGCAAGCGATTGACTGCCAAACGCTCCGAGGTGGTTATCTATTTTAAACGGCTTCCCCATAATATTTTTAAAGACAGTTATAAAAAACTTCCCCGCAACAAGCTCGTTATACGTCTCCAACCCGATGAAGGAGTTGAGATTGAAATGATGAACAAAGTTCCCGGAATTGGCAAAGGAATCAAGTTGCAGAAAACGCTGCTGGATTTAAGTTTTTCAGATGCTTTTGCAGGTGAACGCGTGGCTGATGCCTATGAGCGGCTTATCCTGGAGACCATGATCGGCAACCAGTCCCTCTTTATCCGTCGGGATGAGGTGGAACGATCCTGGCAATGGATTGATACCATCCAAAACGCGTGGGAGCAATCCAATGAACCGCCCAGGCAGTATCCAGCTGGAGCTTGGGGACCGGTTGCCTCGGTTGCACTGCTTGCCCGTGATGGACGGGGGTGGGAAGAATAAAATTATGGCAGCCAATAATAAGCCAAGATAGTAAATAGGTCAATAACGTCCTGTAATAGTAATACTTTAATTCAAGGAAAAATTAAATGAAACTGATTGTAAACATGATGTGTGCGTCTCTCCTGGTCGTTCTAATGAGTCTTCCTGCGTTTGCTGCAGATAAAACTGCTGTTGCTGAAAAACCAATGCGGCAGGAAGGGGCTCTGATGACCGTTGAAGCAACAATAGAAAGTATTGATAAAGAAACGCGACAGGTGACGTTGAAGAATGAAAAGGGCGAAACCACCAGCATTACTCTTGATGAGAAAGCCGGCCGCATAGATGATATTGATACTGGTGATCAGGTGGTCATTGACTACCTTGAGGTCGTAACTATTCAGGTCTTTGGAGCGGATGGGGCTGAGCCCGGAGTCGAAGGCGAGGCTCTTGTTGCAAAGTCCGAGGCTGGAGAAAAACCTGCGGCCCTGGCAGTCGAACAGGTCAGTGTGGTGCTCACCATTGAGGCGATTGATTTGGAAAATAAGCTGGTAACCCTGAAGAATAAAGATGGAGAATTAAAGACTGTAACCCTGAAATATCCTGAAAATTTGAAAAAGGTTAAAGTTGGTGATCATGTCAAGATTACCTATACCTCGGCTCTTGGTCTCAGTGTAACTGAGAAACCTGCAGCCAAGTAAGTTTGATGGCGTTGTAAAAAATCTTCATTCACTTCGTTGCTGCCTTTTTACTGGAACCAAGTACACTCAAACACAGAAAAATATATGAAAAGTCTTCCGAATAATAAAACAAAACTTGTCTGTACCATTGGCCCTGCCTCTGATTCTCCTGAGATGATAGAGAAAATGATTAAAGCCGGGATGAATGTAGCACGCCTCAATTTTTCCCATGGTGATTTTACAAGCCATGGCGAACTAATACAAAAGATCAGGGCTGCCGCCAAAAAGATCGGCAAGCGGGTCGCCATCCTGGCTGATTTACCCGGACCCAAGATGCGTATCCGTGATCTGGCAGATGATTTTGTCATGCTTGAACGGGATGCACGTTTTACTCTAACCGCAGAAGATATCATTGGAACTGTGGAACGTGTTTCCATGACCATGAAGGAACTGCCCGGTGTGGTCAAAAAAGGAGATACCCTTTTTCTTAACGATGGGCTCATTGAGCTGCGGGTTGAAGAGATTGAGGGAGATGATATTCATTGTAGGGTTGTTGTCGGTGGAAAACTTTATCCCAGAAAAGGCTTGAATATCCCGGGAATTGATCTTGGAACCAGTGCCTTCACCCCGCGGGACCGTGAATGCATGCAGTTTGCCCTGGAAAACGGTGTGGATGCGGTTGGCCAGTCTTTTGTCAACACGGCCCAGGATGTGAAAGACGTTCGCGCAGCTGCCACGGAGATGGGTTTTGATCCCTTTATCATAGCCAAGATAGAACGGGCCAGCGTCTGGGAAAATATTGATGAGATTCTTGAGGCCACTGATGGAGTTATGGTTGCCAGAGGAGATCTTGGCGTGGAAATCCCCATTGAAGAGATTGCCGTGGCCCAGAAAAGCATCACCGCCAGAGCTAATTTTTATGGTAAGCCGGTGATCACCGCAACTCAGATGCTTGAATCCATGACCGGTAATCGAAGGCCCACTCGAGCCGAATCCACTGATGTGGCCAATGCCATCCTCGACGGAACCGACTGTGTCATGCTCTCCGAGGAATCGGCCATGGGCGCCTACCCTTTAGAGGCTGTGCAGATGCTGGCAAAAATTGCCACGGCAACAGAACCTCACCGTCTTCATCGGCACTCTGAATTTATCTTAAAGCCTCAGGCAGTTGACTATACACCCAGCACCGTTGATCTGATAGCAGTTTCCATTGAAAATATTTTAGCTAAGGTCAATTCTCCGGCTGGTATTCTTGCTCCCACCACCAGCGGTTATATGGCCAGAAGTTTGACCAGATTCCGCCTGCCGGTCTGGATCTTTGCAATATCAACTTCACTCAAGACCTGCCGTGATCTCATGTTTTCTTATGGGGTGTGTCCCATCCTGGAAGAGGATCTGCCAAAGGATTGGGCAGACCATGCCCGTGGCTATGTAAAGAGTCTTGGATTAAAAGGGAGCTGTTTTATCAAAGCAGAGGGTCCTTCACGTGATCATCCTGATGTTAATCATACGATGGAACTCATAGAGCTGCAGGGATAACATCATGAAAATACTTGTATTGAACTCCGGGTCATCCTCTCTCAAGTTTCAGCTCTTTAAAAAGGCGGACCTCTCTGTACTGGCTTCGGGGCTGATAGAGCAGATCGGTGATGCGAAAAGTGCTGCTCAACTTTCTTTTTTTGATTCTTCAGGAGTTGAGCAGGAGCTGAAACAAAATGCCCCTGTGGTCGATCATCGCGAGGCCATCAAGGTCATGGCTGATATGTTGCGGGCAAGCGGGACACTTGTTGACACTGAAGAACTGGCAGGAATCGGGCACCGGGTTGTCCACGGTGGTGAGTCTTTTCACCAGCCGGTACGGATTGATGAAAACGTCATTTCAGCCATCGAAGAGCTGATTCCTCTTGCGCCCCTCCACAATCCGGCAAATTTGATGGGGATCAGGGTAACCATGGAACATGTTGGCCCAACTCCTCAAGTGGCGGTTTTTGATACGGCTTTTCACCAGTCTATCCCTGAACATGCCTACCTGTATGCCCTTCCATATTCGCTGTATGAGAAAAAAAAGGTGCGTCGCTACGGTTTTCACGGGACTTCCCATGCTTATGTGGCACGACAGGCCGCGCTCTATCTTGACAGACCTGTTGAGGAGTTGAATATTATCACACTCCATCTTGGTAACGGTGCCAGTGCAGCAGCTATCAGGGGGGGAAAGTGTATTGATACCTCCATGGGCATGACTCCTCTTGAAGGGCTGGTCATGGGGACTCGTAGTGGTGACCTTGATCCGGCTATTCTTTTTTATCTAAGTAGAGAAAGTGGCTTGGATATAGACGCCCTCGATACCTTGCTCAACAAGGAGAGTGGGCTGAAAGGAATCTGCGGTGAGAATGATATGCGCACTATCAGCCAGGCAGCAGAGCAGGGGGATCATCAGGCCAAGCTTGCCCTGACCATATTCTGCTACCGACTGAGAAAATATATCGGTGCTTATATGGCAGCCCTTGGTGGTGTTGACTGTATTGTGTTTACCGGCGGTATCGGTGAGAACTCAGCAATTGTTCGGCAACTGAGTTGTCAGGGGATGGAACGCCTGGGTCTTTGTCTTGACGGGAAGAAAAACAGTATTCGTCAAAAGGAGATTCTTGAAATCCAGGCGGGTGACAGCCAGGTCAGCCTTCTTGTCATACCCACTGACGAAGAACATGAGATTGCCAGTCAGACTCTGCAGGTTATCGATGAAATGAATGTCAGTTAAGAGTTTTGAGTTAAAATTTAAAAATTGAAAAATAATGAAAAACTACAAAAGAATTGATTCTTTTATCATATGAAACCCTATCAAGTTACAAGCGGACATCGCTATCCCCCAGGTGCCACTGTCGGTACAGACGGCACTAACTTCTGTATCTTCTCCCGGCATGCAAGCGCTATGCAGCTTCTTCTCTACGAGAAACCGGACTCCAGCAGCCCCTTTCAGGTTATTGACCTTGATCCCATAGAAAACCGCAATTTTTTCTTCTGGCATGTCTTTGTGAAAGGGATGACCGGGCAGGAAAAAATTTCCTACACCTGGAAGGTTGATGGCCCGGAAAATGGCGACCCCGGGTATAAATTTGATCCTTCTATTGAATTGCTGGATCCATGGGCAAGGGGAGCAACTGATATCCTGTGGCAGAGAAAGTATAACCGCGATCCTGAACAGAAGAAGGGCGCAACATCCATGCGGGCAATGGTCTTACCGAAAAACAGCTATGATTGGGAAGGGGATGAACCGCTGCAGCATACGTCCGAAAAGGAAATTATTTATGAACTCCATGTGGGAGGCTTTACCCGTCATTCTTCAGCAGAGGTTGAACACCCTGGAACCTTTTCCGGAATTATAGAAAAGGTTGCGTATCTACAGGATCTTGGGGTGACTGCTGTTGAGCTCTTGCCGGTTATGGCCTTTGATGAACAGGATCTGCCGGATAATGCACGGGATCTTGAGTTGCAGAATTACTGGGGGTATGCCACCCATTCGTTTTTCAGCCCCCATGCGGGCTATTGTATTGACCCGTTATCCGGGTGCCACCGGGATGAATTTCGCAATATGGTTAAGGCATTACATCAGGCCGGAATCAGTGTCATTCTTGATGTGGCGTTTAATCACACAGCGGAAGGTGGAGACGATGGGCCAATCATTAACTTTAAAGGGTTGATGAACCGTGGCTTTTATCATCTCGAAGATCATGACCCCAAACGTTATAAGAATTACAGCGGTTGCGGCAATACAGTGAACTGCAACCATCCGCTGGTTGCTCGTTTTATCATTGAGTCTTTGGAATATTGGGTCAGGGAATTTCATGTGGATGGTTTCAGGTTTGACCTGGCATCTATTCTGGCCCGGGGAGAAGATGGTGCCCCCATGTATCATGCCCCTGTGGTATGGAATATTGAATTTTCTGATATCCTATCCCACACCCGTCTTATCGCTGAGGCCTGGGATGCTGGTGGATTGTACCAGGTTGGTGGCTTTCCCGGATTTCGCTGGGCCGAATGGAATGGCCGCTACCGTGATCTCGTGCGACAATACATTAAGGGTGATCCGGGTCTGGTTCCGGAACTTGCCACCAGGCTCACCGGTTCCAGTGATCTCTATCAGAGCTCCGGCCGTCTGCCGATCAATTCCGTCAATTTTATTACCTGCCATGATGGGTTTTCTCTCTATGACCTGGTCAGCTATAACGAAAAACATAATGAGGCCAATGGTGAGGCAAACCGTGATGGAGATAACCAGAACCACAGTCGAAATTATGGTGCAGAGGGTATAACCGACGATCCAGCTGTCAATACGCACAGGTTGAAACAGGTGAAAAACTTTATGGCAATCCTTCTGCTCAGTCAGGGAGTGCCAATGATTCTTGCAGGAGATGAAATCCTGCGAACGCAACAGGGAAACAACAACTGTTACTGCCAGGATAATTCATTAAGCTGGTTTGATTGGCATTTGCTTGAAAAAAACCGGGAGATGGTCCTGTTCACCAAGGGCATGATCAGCCTGCGTAAACGCCATCCCTGCTTGATGCAAAAAAGATTCCTC
>JAOZQU010000401.1 GCA_029932055.1 Desulfocapsa sp. | reverse complement strand
GACCAGCCTCAGAAGTATTTGCTAATATTGATCGTCAGCTCAAATTATGATCGCCATAGCTCACGGTCGTCAAACACCTGGTTATTGGAAATCTCGTATTGAGTCATAATGTGTTAATTATTGTTGTTCTGTGAAAACAAAAAGAGTTTCGAAAATGGTATACTCTCGTAAATAGATGGAGAAATTACGAGAGATAATTAAAGCTGGTTTAACCTTGCTGTTTCCGCCGACCTGTTCTTGTTGCAATGAAATGACAGGAAACAACTGTCAGCCGCTTTGCGGGGAGTGTCTTGCACAATTAAAATTTATCAAAACCCCTTACTGTTCCTGTTGCGGCAGAGCATTTTTAGGCAGTGGAGAAAACCACCTATGTGGCGTCTGCTTGAAATCATCCTGGGCATTTGATAAGGCCCGTTTTCTGTTTATCTACGAGGAAGTTATTGCAAAATTGATCCACGACCTTAAATATTCAGGACAAACTAAAGGGATAAGTACCTTTAGATGGCTCAGTAAGCAAAGTGTTGTTTTAAAAGATATTAACACCCCGGACTTTATCCTTCCTGTACCTCTGCACATGAAACGATTGCGAAAACGAGGTTTCAATCAAGCCCTGGTATTAGCCAAATCTCTTTTTCCCGAAGAGAAGAAAAAAATCAGGTACAACATTCTTCTTCGGAAAATGGATACTCCAGCCCAGGCAGGTTTAAGTGGTATTGAGCGACGCAAAAATTTAAAAAACGCATTCGCTGTTGAGAAGGCATCGGAGCTAATCGGAAAAAAAGTCCTCATCCTGGATGATGTTTTTACAACAGGTTCAACTTTGAATGAATGTGCTAAAGTACTTAAAGCGGCAGGCTGTACAAATGTCGAAGTTTTAACCATATGCCTGTCAGACAAAATCGTCTCGTAAGATCCACGGTCATGCCCTCAAGCCTATTATAGCTCTGCACGAACTCGGAAAGATAAGTTATAAAACCTGTCGACGACGTCTAGACATCATCCACCCAAAAAAACGTTTCTCCCCTGTATCTGTTCAGGCTTCCGAACCACAAAAGCATTGCTCATATTTTTTCTCCGTGCAATTCCATTAAGCCCGGTCTGAGGATCGGTATGACGAGTCCTGACTAAGGCATCCATCAGTATGAGATTTTTGTTATCCGGAAAAATAATCTTGCCAGGAACAAGGCCTGATTAAATCCTCGATGCCGCAAACGTTTGACATGGAGAAGTTTCGGAATTGTCAATTCATCGTCCTGCAATACAACAGGCCCCCTCCATCATTATGATTTCTTTCAAGGCTGGAAGCACGGAATATTCACCCTGATATTTTAACCTGTGTAAAAGATTTGCCACCGATTCCTGATAGTGAGCAACCCCACGTGCCGCATACCACTTTTTTTCAAGCAGGCCTGTAGCAAAATGATGATTTTTCAAAAAAAAAATGCTAGGTTTCAAAAATTAATAATAAAGGCTTAAATAAATTCGCTTATTCTATAACTTCGTACAAATAATACTGTGACACAAAACAACTCTTCCTCAAAAAAACTCCTGGGCGTACTCATTGGGGGATCCGGTCTTATTGGTGGTACACTGGCCCATTATTTTAAGACAAAAACCGCTGATACCATTGAATTGCGTGCGCCAAGCAGCAAGAAACTCTCCATCAGAAATGC
>JAOZQU010000036.1 GCA_029932055.1 Desulfocapsa sp. | reverse complement strand
GCATCAGACAATGGCGGAGTTGATATCAGATTCTGCTATTTCATCAGATCATTTGGAGGATGCAACTATCGAAATGCTACAAAACAGGATTGCATGTTACAGAAACAGCGTGGTTTAAGAGATTGGCGATTTATTTTGGCACTTATTTCTTCATTGACAATGGTGGCAGTCGTAATGTTATGGAATGTATGGGCAGTGCCATTGCTGGTTCTTTCTTTTGGCAGTGCTTATGTGGGAGGTAAGGTTAACACTATGATTGTCAGAATTGACCAGGAGATAGCTGCTGCTAACTCTCTGCTGGTTGAATTGCTGAAGGAGAAGATTCTGCGGCAATCAGAGAAGGCCGTGAGTGAAATTAAAGGCAATTAGCCTAATTTTTGGGCCAGATCCTCAGCCCGGAGATGAGTATAGCGCCGAAGCATTTTCATATCTTTGTGACCGGTAATGGAGGCAACTTCCATCACATTAAGGCCTAGCTCAAAAAATCTGCTTGTAGCTTCATGCCGAAGGTCGTGAAACCGTAGATCTACAATCTTGGCAGACTTGCAGCATCTTCCAAAAGCCTGGGTAACGCTATCTTTTTTTATGCTTCAGATCAAACCATCCATCCGTCTGGGAATATTTTGCAAAATGCTTACAGCTTTACTGGACAGCGGGACATTTCTCGACGTGCCGTTTTTTGTTTCAGGAATAAACCAGGTATGATTTTTCAGATTAATGTGTTTCCATTCCATTGATACTATCTCACCACGCCTGGCAGCAGTCTCCAGAGCGATGGTGATGATATGGTCTACTATACGGTTTCGACCTTTCCTGGCTGCTTTTAAGAGCCTCTCTTCTTCGTCACCTTCCAGTCTGCGGTTACGCACTTTAGCCCCTTGAGGCAGTCGAATAATGGTTACCGGATTCGATAGATTCTCCATGCCCCATTCTTTTCTGGCAACCGTGTATAGGTGGGAAATGATTTTTAATTCGTTTCGTATCGTATTAACGGCTTTTCCTTTGGCCAAACGTTGATCACGGTAGGTGGCAATGTCCTTTCCTCTGATCGTTGTCAGGGAACACTGTGCCAAGCTGTGTTGCTGCCAGACCCGTATCCGTTGCATTTCTGCCTTAGCGCCCTTTTTGTGCGGTGTAATTTCCTGTGAATATCGATCCAAGGCTTCAAACAAGGTTGTATTTTCTGCCTCTGTTGCATCAAAATACAATCCTCGTTCCATTTCAGATTCTTTCAGTCTGGCCCATTCCCTGGCATCTTTAAGATAGGTAAATGTCCGACTAATCGGTTTGTGTCCTTTTTTGCGGAGTTTTGCTCGGAATTGGTACGGTCCCCGTTTTTCGATGGTCGCCATGTTTTATCTCACTGTTACATTCAAATTGTCCCATAATTGTCCCAAATATTATTTAATACTTATATAGTATTGGAAAATTAGCAAGTTAAAAAGACGAACCTACGGCCTTCTAAGCCGTAGGTCACGCGTTCGAACCGCGCCTGGCGTACCAGTAAAATTTAGGGTTTCAGTCGTTTTGGCTGGAACCCTTTTTTTATTTTGAACATTGCTGAGGATAATTTTCAGGTGCTCTTAACCGAGCTGAAAAGGGAACCCGGTGAAATTCCGGGACGGGCCCGCCGCTGTGACCGGGGACGAATGCCGTATTGAAGCCACTGACATTTTGTTGGGAAGGCGTGGCAGGAAGGATGAACTGGGAGTCTGAAGACCTGTCTGAAATAAAATGACGTTGTCTCCGAGGACAAGAGACAGTCTTCGACTATCATTCGTGGAAAAATCAGGGAATCCCCGGATTAAATAAAATTGATCCGGGGATTTTCGTTTTTTAGCCCTTTGGGGAAAATAAACGGAGAGTTGTGTATAAATGTATGTAACCGGAAGGTTTATTTCAAGGCTACCTCAAGTTGATTCCATTTTCATTGGCCGTGTCCTGAATATGATCTACAAAAATGGCTGCAAAAGCATCATTACTGCCAAGTCCCTGCATAACAGTCTGTACTTCATAACCCTCTTTGGTCAATATTGACTTCCAGGAATCCTCTTCAGTGCCAGCCATATCATTGGTGGCATGATCACCGGCAACAATCATAAAGGGTTTGAGAAGAACTTTTTTAGTGTCTGCGTGCGCCATTGCAGGAAGGAGATCTGCAAGTCCCGGCATCCCTTCAACCACGCCAATATAGGTTTTTATTTCAGGGTAGACTTCCCTCATTTTCTTTTGGGTTTCGGCATAAATTCCTGTGGACCAGTGTTCATTACCATGTCCCATATACACAAGCATTGCCCCTGCTTCTTGTGCCAGCGCAGCATCGGCTGCCAGAGTTTCCACAACTTTAGCCACATCTTTATGATAGTCATAGCGATCACCTGGCATACCAAGGGCCGGGCGGCCAAGTACCAGTTTATTAAAAGGTTTCCATTTATCCTTGGTTGTCTGAATAGAAGCCAGGCCATCCACATAAGATTTCAAATCCTGCGACTGCTCCATGTAAAACATGTGAGTGGGTTGCACAATGATGTTTCGGTATCCATCGTCACTCAGATCACCAATGGTGGAAATGATATTTTTTGACAAAAGAATTTCTGCAGGAATACCCATGTTATACCATTTGATTGGTTCTTCCTGACGTTTTTTCCACACCGAGCGGATGATATTTGAAGTGAAAGCCACTCGTATTTCAGTGTTGGGGTAGGCTTCCTTGGTTTTGTTAATAATGTTGCCTATGGCCACTACTGCAGAGGGTACAGTGGTTCCAAAACTGGCAATGACAATCGCTGTTTTATCCTCATCACCACTTGCAGATTCGCACTTGCCTGAGGCCATACCATTTGAGACCACCAGCAGTGTTGCCAGTAGAATTCCCAAAAACATTGCAGATCCTTTTCTTTTCATGTCCTTTGCTCCAGTTTTTGTTGAGGATCCGGGCATAAAGAAAATCCGGATCAATTCACATTGATCCGGGATGCCCTGGCTAATCCACAGATAGTACAATGAAATCTCCTGTCCACGGAGATTTTTATGTGGCTGAAAAGATGATCAATTAAAATATGGCTGATATGCTTTTCCACCTGGTGCCGTCATAATAGAAAAAATACTGGAGCCTTGTTAGATTGTCAAGATGGAAAGTTGAGTGTTTGTTGTTGACTATAGTAAACGTCTTGTTGAAGTTGTGTTTCTTGAGTAATGTCGACAGAGCCGGGGTCTGTTTATCTTCAGGTTTTGCATCCATAGGCCTGAAGATAAACAAAACAAATACGGCATGGTACCTGATTAACGTGTCAGGTTAACATTTACCATCGTCCGCTTTGGTTACGGAATCCGGATCCTTGTCCCCGTCCATTACCGCGACCTTTTCTCTGCCCCTGTTGGCCTGCACGAAATCGTCTTCGTAATGCGCCAAAAAATGAGGTGTCTTGATTTGTTGATGTCTGGTTGGAATTTTGACATCTGCCTTGGCCTCTACCTGTTGTTGGGCCTTGTCCGGTGGGTCCTGTTTGGTCTTGATTTGGCATTTGTGTTTCCTCCAATAATTAATATTTGTACCTTGCAAATTCTTTTCATTTTTTTTAGAGAATTTGGTAAAGGTACTTGTACCCCTTTGTGGGGTGTGAGTGTTTACTGGCTTTACGTTGTTTGCTGTCTGAATACAGTCAAGAGATTATCAATTTCATCTTTTGTTTTTTGCAGATCAATCATCCAACGGGACAGCTGTTCTTTTCCTTCCAGAGTAAGACTATACATCCTGCGTCGGGGGCCACGGCTGACAGTTCCTTCGTAGGAGTTTACCCAGCCATTACTCTCCATTTCACGCATAATTCTGTAAATGATGCTCGGATCATACGTCTCCGCATCTGAAATGAATTCTTCTAAACCCTGTAATAAATCGTAGCCATGGCGATCCTGGCTGTAGAGTTGCAGGAGAAAAATGGGCTGTAAAAAACCGGTTATTCGTCTTTTAGGGGCTGCTTTTCGTCTTTGTCCGTGTCTTTTTCCCTGGTGTCTCATGTATCTCCTTTATGGGTTTATGTCTGATATTATATTTATCTATAGACCTGTTGTCAATAGATGAGGGGTAAATAGTTTGGTGGGCGGGGTAATGATTGTGAAACAATAGAAATTTTTACTATTCCATCTTAAATTTGAGTTTTTACGAGTCCATCAATTAATGTAGAGTGAATAAAAATAAATGCCTCACGTAAAATATCAGTCAGTTTTGTATTCGTAGTATGAAGCTGAAAGAGAGTTGATATTATGGTTAATAATACGTATGCTGCGCAGAAAATTGAATCCACATCAATTTTTTACCTGGCAAATTTGTTGTGCTGCTTTTTATGTAAATTAAAGAGAAAGGAGGAATGAGATGAAGAAAATCTACCAAACAACTGCGATGGTTGCCGGCATGCTCTGCATGCTTGGCGGGGCTTCTGCTTTTGCAGGTGATGAGACAGAAATTGAAGTGCTTAAACGGCAGATGCAGGAGGTTATCTATCAAAATCAACAACTGACTAAACGTATTGTCGAGCTGGAAGCCGGGCAGCGTGCAGCAGCCGGTCTACAAAGTAAGCGTGTTGCTGAGCTCGAAGCTGGACAGGATACAGCAGCTGGCTTGCAAAGCACAGAAAATAGTGTCAGACTCAGCGAAGCCGCGAGAATTCGACGTTCTGTCATTCAAGAGGAGGTTGCAAATCAGCTTGCGGAAAAAGGTGGCCAGTCCATTAATGATTACGTGAGATTATCTGGTTTAATTGAAGGCGAGTTTGCAGCTGGAGATGATTTTGAAGGAAATAATTTTAACGAGTTTGTCCTGGCAACAGTCGAGCTTGGCTTTGATATTGAAGTAAACGAGTGGGTAAGGGGGAGCTTTCTTGCATTGTACGAAGGTGGTGAGGAAGATGACCATATAATTATAGACGAAGGCTTTATTAACATTGGAAATTATGACCAATTTCCAATAGACTTCACTGTAGGAAAAATCTATGTACCGTTTGGTAACTTTGAGACCAATATGATCCAGGATCCCATGACCCTTGAAATTGGTGAAATCAGTGATTTTGGAGTGGATATTGGTTTTGAAGCAGCAGGGTTGTATGGTGGTGTTTTTGTCTATAATGGAATGAAAAATGACGGTGGTTCAGATGTTATCAAAGGCTATGGAGCACAACTCGGTTATGTCTTTGAAAATAACAGTATGACAATTGATACAGGTGTCTCATATGTGGGCAATATCGCAGATTCCGGTACCATAGATGATTTTTTCAATGACGATCTTGGCAAAGAGACTGTTCATGATCAGGTAGATGGTCTTGGCTTGCATGCTATTGCACGCTTTGGCTCGGCCATGGTGGTTGCTGAATATGTAACAGCTCTTGATAATTTTCATGATGCAAGCACCTCTGATCCGGAGACTATTTATACTGCTGAGCCATCAGCATGGAATGTGGAGTTTGGGTATGAAGTTGAACTCGTTGACATTCACTCTCATTTTGCCATTGGTGTCCAAGGTACTGACGAGGCGGTAGAGCTTGGATTGCCGGAGACCAGATTTATTGCGGCAGCTTCATTTGAAATCTTTCCTGCTACAGCCCTTACCTTTGAATATTTTTATGATAATGACTACGATTTAGGGGATGGTGGAACAGATGAAAGTGCCAACACTTTCACAACTCAGTTAGCGTATGAATTTTAGTGAAGACACTTTTCCCACTCAAGGGCTAATGAACTGAGTAGCGACTTACTGTCCGTTTATCGGCGCTAGATAATTTGTTTTCGATCTGGAAATCAATAATCAAGTGACAAGAGCATAGACTTGCCGCTTTGATTTCCAGATCGTTACTCGATAATTATCAAAATCCAGAGTGTAATTTCTGTTTTTGTGCAGAGAAAACGTAGTCTCTTTTGCCGGAAAAATGAAAACAGAAAACCGTTTGCCATTGCGGACATAGGTTAGATGCGCGGTGTCACAGTCTCCAAGGATACATTTACCCACACCAATGAGCTCACTGTCTGTAAAAGGTAATGCCGGTGCTGTAATTGCAAAACCTATTGTTTCCTTCCCCCAGGCAGCAAGATCTGCAGGGATGCCTTTATTGCATGCACGGCCAAGATGGCTTTCATGATCTGTAATGGCAAGCTGGCCGATCTCATCCATACTGGCAAAACTGCCGCCATGGGGAAATAGAAAGAAAACAAGCATAGCAGCTATTGCAAGACCTGGTACCGCAACCCATTTAAGTGCTGAGTGTTGAGGAGAACCTGCTTTAGTTGTCATATTCTGTCGCAATTTTTCTTTAACCCGATCAGGAACCTCAATCTGTTGTAACTCTTCACAAATAATAAGATCAAGCTCTTGATCAAGTTTTATTAATTTGCTGCAACTTGCACATTTTTCCAGATGCTCAAGCTCACTTGCGGTAAACTTGTGATCACTCAGGGCGGTATCGATTTCTGCAAGTTTTTTTCTAAATGCAGCACATTTCATGGCATCCTCCTGTTCTGTGCTTCCTGTCTGGAGTGGGGGGGCGGGTAGAGAGAAACGATAACTCCTGGTTTGCTCTTCCCGGCTTGCCGGAGCAGTTTTTTCTTTAAAAGCTGTTTGGCACGTGACAGCCGTGACATCACGGTTCCAATTGGCATATCAAGGGATTCGGCTATCTCCTGATAGCTCATATCATCCATGAAATAGAGCAGGGTTGGAGTCTGATAATTTTCCGGCAACTCCGACAAACAACCGCGCACTATTGCTGCTGTTTCTTCCTTTTCAAAAGTCAGGCTATGGTCTGATGCAATATGGCTTTCCATAAGAGGTATATGGGAAATATCCTCTACTGCCACAGGTCGACTGGTGTTCTGCCGGATTTCGTTCAGATAGACTCTTCTTAAAATAGTAAGCAGCCATGCCTTGCATTTGGTCTCATCTTTTAACTGATGGTGATTTTTAAAGGCAATGTACATGGCCTCCTGAAGAATATCTTCAGCATCAAAGGTATTGCCGCAATACCGCAGAGCCATATTATACATCAGCTGTATATGTGGGTCAGTGAGCTGCTGGAACCGTTTTTTACTGCGCTTACGAAAAGGAAATATCATTTTTCTGTTATATAGGGATGGCCTTTACGGGCCCAGTCATAAATGCCATAACGCAGGTTGTAAATCCGTTTAAATCCGCGATCGGCAAGAATCCGTGATGCAACTGTGGATCTGTTTCCAGTGGCACAGTAAATAAAAATATCTTCATGTTTCTTTGATTCCAGTTCAGCAATTCTGGCCTGCAATTGCTGAATCGGGATGAGATGAGTTTCTTCAATATGAATCTGGCGATACTCCCCCGGGGTTCGGACATCCAAAATGAAGGGGTGCAGATTCTTTAACAGATCTGCCGCCTCATCTGCGGTAACTTCTGTGTAATTAGGAAGAATAAGATCAACAACAGTGATACTGCCGCCAGCCTCACCAAGGGTAAAAGAATACGTTCCAATAGCCTTCATTTTAAAGAAAGGTGATTTTTTGTGTACCGGAAAGAGTGTGTCTTTATATTTGAGTTCCTCCATAGCAAAGGCAAGGGATGCGAATTTTTCCGGGTAACTGAATTTGATATAATCTCCACGGTACACTGTGAGACGATTATCCTTAGAGGCTGGATCAACATAAAGTACACGGTAACCGGTGATGATTTTGCCGGACATGGCTTCACTGTTGCCGGCTTGACAAAAGACTACTGAACTAATCAAAATTATAAATAAAAACAGAGCAGTTTTTTTGTACATTATCCTTCCCTTAAGACCATAGCCGTCAGGCTAAGCGTTAGTCATTAGTCGTTAACAATTGATTATTGATTATTTGTGTTGTTATTTCAGAAAATTGTCAAAAGAATGTATTTATCAATAATCAATTGACAATGTTTAATTATTAATATTTTAAAATTGCACATTTTGTGTCATCATCTCAACTAGTTAAAAGTTGCTGGCAGGCAAGGCAAATCTCTTAGCCTGAAAGACCATTGAAGGCAACAGACATGGCATGACATGCCTGTTGCCTGATTCAATAGAGCTGGTGTTATTAATTAGCTGGTTCTGTCTGGCCTTCACCAACATCACTGAGTTCCAGCGCTTTATGGATCTCAACATTGTTTTCATCAATATTGAGATCAAATGCTGCTGTCTTTGCCATGGCAACTGGTGGCAGGCAGCAGAGACTGACAAGGAGTACACTGGTTTGTATTCTATGCACGATGTATCTCCTGGCTATACTTAAAAGGTAAGGGTGAGGGTGTTTTCTGCAAAAGATGCGTCAAAAACATCGAGAGCACTGGAAAAGCTGGTGCCCTTAACGAAATCGTCGTTTTTCAGATTAAGCCATTTTGGACAGAGTCCACAGATATTAACAGTACCACCGGTCTTGATCACTGTTTCGATCATCTCACGGTGAGTTGTGTTTTTCGGGGCAAAACGATGGAAGGAATCTTTTGTTGCATATTTCACAGCATTGGCAGCCACATATACGGTGACATTGCCCCCGTTTGCTGCCGCCATTTTGGCCATTATCAGCCCGGCACCAGCCTGAATGTCATCACCGGAACTCAGGATGATGACGATGTTTTTTCCTTCATAACGATTATTGGCCTCTCCTGCAAAAGCAGGGATGGACAGAGTGCAAAACATAAATAGAGCAAGAATGGTGGTTAAAAGAGTTTTCATTGAGTTTCCTGTGTAAGTAGATTTGTAGGTTAAAAGTAATTTCTTAGCTGTGCATCGCGATGTTCTACTTATAAGAGGAGACGTCAGTACAATTTATTCCCACTTTTTTGAATTTTTGAAAAAAAAGTACAGTATCTGTTGGTACTGGAGTGATTGCTCCAGTCAAGCTCGTTGCTGAGAATGGGTGGACAGGGGGAAGTACATCCCTTTCCCTGTCTTTTTAAGGATACAGGGGAAGGGAAGACTATTTTATAATTATTTTTTGTACAGAAGAAAAAGTTCTTTCCTGTTGTTTTTTTATAGGGTGCTATCTACGAAAGCATCATTTTCGGGTAGCGACAATCTGCGGTGTGATACTCAGCAACAGGCTGTCAGGGAGAAGTTCGATATTGGCAATATCCATGGAAATGTTCAGTGATTTATTACCGGCACCGGTCATTATTGGTTTGAGCTTTTCAATCTGTAGAGGGAGTTCTCTGTTATTAAAGAGAAGGACAATGGTAGAGGCAATATCTGTTTTTTGGGTGTCGGTGGAATTAAGCTCGGTAATGATTGGTTTGAGATACAGAGTCTGACTCGGCACGTCAAAACGAATGGAGGTATCGCATTGAAAGTTCATGGTGATTGAGCCAATTTTCATGCGAAGGTCATGACCTGCAATGGAGGTGATCAGATTTAATTTGTGGCCACTCAATGTTATATGGCTTGAAAGTTTATTATCCTTAAATTGCAGGTTCTCGATTTTGTCTATTGAGACTGATCCAAGCAACGTGCTGGATTGTAACGTGAAATTTACAGGGAGGGTTTTGTGAATTGCTTCTTTAATGATACTTTTCGGAAGACTCATGGTGATGGGTTGCTGGTTGGAGGCGGCAAAAGAGAGAGTTCCGGTGAGCAGAAAAAGAAAAAGAGATGTGATGACTGTGTTTAAACGATTCATAGGGATTTCCTGTGAGTGTTGTTGTGTTTTTGAAAGAGGAGTGTGTGCGTCCAGAGCAGCAGGGTCAGGAGCAATCCTGCGTAAGATGCATAATCACGGAAGATTTTGTGGACATGGTATTCTCTCAGTTTGATGGTTTTTTCATCCAGGAAATCCCCGCGAATAGAGATAATACCTGATTCCATGATCGGTAGATTTGAAATTTTAAGATTTTTGTCAAGATAACATCGAATAGTGTTGCTTGTCGCAGAATATGAGGCCCGATCTAGTTCCAGTTTTTTGCCGGTTCTTGTTGATATTTCACTTAAGGTCTTGCAGTAGTGTGTATTGGCGTTGTAGGCAGGACTAAGGAGTATAGTCGGGCTGACAAAGTAAACGCTAAGGCAAGCTGTGGCCCAGATTGTTTTTGTTTTACCCGGTTTTTTCAGCAGGAGATCACTGCGGATCGCTTTAGGCCAGAGGATGAGGAATACCATAAGGCCCATTAATGATAATAAGTAGCTTAAGAAGTGTTCAGGCCAGAACAGGTGGAAATTTGTAGGTTGCCAGGAAAACGGGACAAGGAGATTAACCCCATTTCCCCATTTGTGTTGACTGGCATCCAGGAGTAAATGGAGGAGGCTGTTTGTTGCAAGGATGAGGAAGATTTTTTTGCTGTTACGGGTCAGCATAGCGAGGGCCAGAGAAAGGAGGAGACAGTAGGCAAG
This sequence comes from Desulfocapsa sp., assembly GCA_029932055.1. Lineage (GTDB taxonomy): Bacteria > Desulfobacterota > Desulfobulbia > Desulfobulbales > Desulfocapsaceae > Desulfocapsa. The sequence goes on along the minus strand of JAOZQU010000036.1, from coordinate 10,700 downwards.
ACTGGCCTGGCTAACACTATAGAGCATCAGGGTGAGAGGGGATATGCCGGGGATAAATGTGAAGATGCGCTGGAAAATCCAGGGGAGGTCAGGGATAATGCAGCCCACTGCAATCCATTGTAATGGCACATCTTTAAGTCCAATCCGAGTCAGCGGGGTCTGCAAACCTATGTGGGCGAGCGTGTTGGGCATTGAGAAAGAGCTTCCTGTGACTGTGAGATTGATGATTTCCCGGATAGCATTGCCATAGACCTGTCAGATAAGCAACCAGAAAAATCTGCCCGTGTCATCATCCACAAATATCATGGCTCGTAATACTGAAAAAAGTTTCTAACCACTATCCGATCGCCATGGGAGGCCCACACCATTTGTGGAAGGGCTGTCAAAAGAAGGAGAGAAACACTGGAAATGCAAAAGATTATTTTTTGCGGTATTTTTTTAATATTCATATCTGTTCCTCTGGTTATGCTCGTGCTGATTGCAACAGTATATGCCGGCTTTACTTACCATTCACCGGTGTTAGCGTATAAAGCCGGCTATATATGTTGGGCATTCTCGGACAGGATTCTAGCAACCCTCAATTGCCCTGTTCTTTTTTTTAGGTTTGATTTTCACCTTGTCACCAACCACTAATCCTTTTGTATCTTCACAGTTCAGCAGCACCTCCGTATCTGTTATCGATATCACTTTACATGTTTTGTTTGCTGCCATTGCCATGGGAGTAATAGTTAGAATTGCCATAGCCAAAAGTATTGTCATCGTTTTTTTCATGTTTCACCTCTAAGGTTGAATTATTGGAAAGTACTGCCTGGCTTGCTATACATTTACTGTAGGTGGTATGATGGGCTTTGTCAGTCGACATCGGGCTACATGCGAGCAATAAAGGGTGATGTCGACCCGATGTCGGGTGAAATCGGGTATGGAAATCAAGAAAAAGTGTATAATGTGACCAGGAGATTGAAGATGGAGAGGCGTCGTAACGAAAGTACAAAATTACTGTTATTGGATCCAGTTTGGTATAGTGTATAATGTAGTAATCAATTACTGGCCCAGTGCCTTCAGGTCGGTTTTTTTCTGAGATCAATTTTGTAAGAGCGTTACCGAAAAAAATCATGAGCATCGTCAATATAGACGGTAGTAAAATCAAGTCCCTCCGCGAGCAGCAGGATCTGACCCAGTTATACCTGGCAACGGCGGTGGGGGTGACCACGGATACAATTTCCAGGTGGGAAAATAAGCGATACCCAAGTATAAAACGGGAAAATGCCGAAAAACTTGCCGAAGCGCTGGAAGTCACCTTGGAAGAGCTGCTTGAAAAAGTTGAGGTGGAAGAAGAGCAGGAAAACGAGCAGCAGATGCAAGTACCCCCATCTCCTGCTGAGACAGCACCGGGATCTCGTTTTTCCGTTAAAAAAGTGGCGATTGTGCTCCTGGCGGTTGGCCTGTTGACTGGAGCAATTGCGTTGCTGCTGCCGTCAAAAAATATACAGATAATCTGCAGGCGGATATTGCCGGAGCATGCAGCGCCTAATGCCCCTTTTCCAGTGATTATCCGCATTGAAGCTGACACTGATCAAGAGGTGCCCATCTTAATTCGGGAAGAACTGACCGGTGATGGTTGGGCAAGTGGCCGGGGATCAGCAGGCGAGATAAAGGATTTTGGAAAAAAACCAAGATGGATAGGAACGCTTAACAATGGACAGGCACAGTTTACTTATATGGTAACACCGGGCAAAAAAAGTAAAGGGAAAGCCTCTATTTCTTTTTCAGGGGAAATCAGAACCCGCAAAGGCCAGAAGAGAGGCAATACGGTAGATGGCTCAACAAGTGTACGTATTATCCCATACCACTGGGCTGATGATGACCGGGATTACCGGATCAGTGATAATGAAATCCTCATCGCTTATGAAAGGTATTCAGCTCCGGGGGAATTTGGTATAGACTTTTCTTCGTTAGAAGAGCTTTGGCTTGCCGGACGATACACATGGAGCGAAGCTAATGCTTCGTTTGAATCGACTAACACTCCCTTACCTGAGCAATAAGGAGAACACATAATGCAACTACGACACCACATATTTCTTTTTTTGTTTCTGTTTGTTGTTTTCGTGCCATCCCTGCATGCTGAAACCAGTGTCTCCGGCCGTTATGCCGGAGGAGGAACCCATGTGAAGATCAAGTTGTCTGTTGCTGCATCTCCTCCTGCAGCATTTATCGTGTTTCAGTATCTTCCTGCCGGTGTGCAGCTTGTTCATGCCAGTCCGGCATCTGCCGGGTCAAACGGTCAGCAGGTAAAATGGTTGTTTAAGCACCCGCGTTCCGGAGGGGCAACCATTTCCATGCAGTTTTCCAGCCCGGTTGCCGTCAACCAACTGCAGGGTGAAATAAGATTTCAACATCCTAAAAACGGCCAGATGTTTACGGAGCGGATAAAGTAGGATTTCTCCAATATCAACCAGAAAAATTTGTTCATGCCTTCTCTCACCGTTGCCGCAGATTGTCTTCTTGAGGGGATCCCCTTTCCCTTGGAAACGGCAATGAAGGCACGCCTTACCATTGATAATCCCAAGTATATTGCAGCAAAAAAATATGGTCGCTGGATAGGAAAAACCCTTAAACCCAAACTGAAATATTATGAGTCGGTGCCTGGCGGTTTACGTTTTCCACGGGGATTTGCTAACCAGGCAGTGCTGTTATGTCGTGAATTTACAGGTGAAACACCGAAAATTTACGATAGTCGTCTGTTGCTGCCTGAAGAAAATTTTGTTTTTGGAGGCACTCTGCGGCCTTATCAGCAAGCGGCTTTACTCGCTGCAGAAAAACGATCTTTCGGTGTTCTTGAAGCCGGGACCGGGAGCGGTAAGACAATAATGGCCCTTGCCATTATTGCAGTCCGTAAGCAACCCACTCTGATAGTCGTCCATACCAAGGAGCTTCTTTATCAGTGGCAGGAACGTATCAAGGAGTTTTTGGGCTGTTCTGCCGGCTTAGTGGGAGATGGGCATTTTACCATAGAGTCAATCACCGTGGCTATTGTCAATACAGCCAGAAAACGGGTACAGGAATTGGCGCCCTGTTTTGGGCAACTGGTGGTGGATGAGTGTCACCGGGTGCCGGCTGCTCTTTTTACTGATGTGGTGAGCGCATTTGCCGGTCACTACCTTCTAGGGCTTTCCGCCACAGCCTTTCGCAGTGATGAAAGCTTAACCAGATTGATCTATTTTTATATGGGTGACAGGTTTCACAGGGTGGATCAGAAAGAGCTTCAGGCCACCGGTGCAATAATAAAGCCTGAGCTGATTCGTCGAAAAACCACCTTCCAATATCGGTACCGGGGCGATTATCAGCCTTTAATTACAGCGCTGACCAGTGATGCAAATCGAAATCAGCAGATTATTGATGATGTTGTGCAGCTAAGCAGGACCCAAAATAGCGGGATTCAACTGCTTGTTTCAGATCGTGTCAATCATTGTCAGCTTTTTGTAAAAGGGCTTGTGGCACAAGGTGTTGATGTTGTCATGCTCACCGGACAGACTCCTGCGGAACAGCGGGCAGCAATTGTCAAGGTGGTGCAGGCTGGTCAGGTGAAGGTTCTGGTGGCTACATTACAATTGATAGGCGAAGGTTTTGATTGTCCAGGCTTAAGTAATCTGTTTCTTACCACTCCCATCACATTTGAGGGCCGTCTCCTTCAGGTGATAGGGAGAATTATGCGTCCGGCTGAGGGAAAGCAGGCAAGGGTCTATGATTATGTTGATGAGGCTGTCTCTGTGCTCATGCGTTCTGCTGATGGGCGGAAAAAAATTTTGGATGCTTTTTGACTGAATCTTCTTGCCAAGTTCGTGAGGTTTTGTTATTCTATTTAGTTTTTCATTCCAAAATATATGGAAGTATCTTTGAAGCATCCGCGTAGAACGGGTGCTTTTTTTCTTTTTTTTAGAGGCAAAAAATGGAACAGAGTAAGATTCGAAATGTTGCGATTATCGCTCATGTTGATCATGGTAAAACAACTCTTGTTGATGAGTTATTTAAACATTCCGGTATGTTCAGAGAAAACGAGAGAGTGGCGGAACGTTTAATGGATTCCGGAGATCTGGAGCGGGAGCGAGGAATTACCATCACGGCCAAAAACGGATCTTACGAGTATAATGATTATTGGATCAATATCATTGATACTCCCGGCCATGCTGATTTTGGTGGTCAGGTTGAGCGGGTACTCCGAATGGCTGATGGAGCATTACTTCTTGTTGATGCTCAGGAAGGCCCCATGCCTCAGACCTACTTTGTTCTGAAAAAAGCCCTTGAGAACCATCTGCCTGTAATCGTTGTTATTAATAAAATTGATAAACCAGCTGCCCGTTGTGACTGGGTTGTTGATCAGGTTTTTGATCTCTTTGTAAAACTAAATGCTCCTGATGATGTCCTTGATTTTCCAGTTGTTTATGCCTCAGCCAAAGAAGGCTATGCCTTGGCAGACCATACCGATGAGATTGTAGATGGCGGCGATATGCATGTTATCTCTCAAATGATTATTGATCATACTCCAGCTCCATTAGGATCGCCGGACGCCTCTTTACAGATGCAGGTGGGAACCATCGATTACAACCCCTATCTAGGACGTCTTGGAATTGGTAAAGTTGTGAATGGAACCTTGTCTATTAATCAGCCTGTTGTGGTTGCTCGCCGCGACGGATCCATAAAGCCTGTTCGCATAACAAAAATTTATCGTTTTTCCTGTGATGAAAAAGTGTCTACTGAAACAGCCACAACTGGTGAAATTGTAGCTGTGGCAGGTATGGAGGATGTGACTGTTGGAGTTACTTTTACAGACCCTGACGATCCAAAACCATTGCCATTGATTGATATCGATCCACCAACCATCTCCATGAATTTTATTCCCAATGATTCACCGTTTGCCGGGAAAGAAGGGAAATATGTCACCTCCCGTCATATTGAAGAGCGATTAAAGAGAGAATGTCTTTCTGATGTGGCCTTACAGTATGAGCCATTGACTGATGCCGTGGGGTTCCGGGTATCCGGCCGTGGTGAGCTGCACCTTTCCATCCTTATTGAAAGCATGAGACGTGAAGGTTATGAACTTCAGGTTACTCGTCCACAGGTTATCTTACGGAAAGAAGATGGTCAGACTCTTGAACCTTATGAGGAATTAACTGTTGATGTTGATGAGCAGTATCAGGGCGCGGTAATAGAAAAACTTGGTAAACTGAAAGGCCAGATGGAAGAGATGACCAATCAAAATGGTATGGCTCGTTTGAAGTTTAAAATTCCAACTCGCGGTTTGCTTGGATATCGTTCTGAATTTATGACCGATACTAAAGGTATGGGGATGATGAGTTATGTCTTTGCAGAGTATGGCCCATGGGCTGGAGATATTATAAATCGTGTAAGTGGTGTACTGGTTGTTAAAGAGCCATGTATATCTGTTGCTTATGCTTTGTTTAATCTTCAGGATCGTGGTAAACTCTTTGTGGGTGCTGGCTCTCCAATGTATCAGGGACAGATTTTGGGTGAACATTGCCGTAGTACGGATCTGGTTGTTAATCCTGCAAAAGGCAAAAAACTCACCAATATGCGTGCCTCCGGGACGGATGAGTCTGTGGTATTGACTCCTCCTGTTGATATGACACTCGAAGATTGTATTGCTTATATTAACGATGATGAACTGGTTGAGGTAACTCCTAAATCGATTCGTCTTCGTAAGAAAACCGGTATTCGTGTGCGGAGCTGATATGAAAAAATGGATGATTTAGCTTTTGTAATTATTGCAGGGGTGGCAGCTGTTGCCACCTTTGCTTTTATTGCCAAAAAATATGGCAGTGATTGCATCCCCTGACTTTTGCTCTACAGTTCTGCCGGTGCAGGGCTCGGAGTGTTTTTTCTGCTTAAATGGATTTTTCAGGGCTGACAGGTTTTTGTTTTCGTTGAATCCGTCTTGCCTCCCTTTTTTTGAAAGCAAAATAATCAGCAACAATTTTGCTATGGTCAAAAACCAGTTCCGGTAAATCTCCCTCAGTAAAAAGTTTCGCTTCAGCAGCATCGTCTCCAGCTGTTGGCTGTGCATCAGCCCGGGCAATAAAAATTGTGGACGCGGTATGCTGTCGTGGATCGCGATCCGGCTCAGAATATGTTCTGAACTGTTGCAGGTCTTTTACCGCAAGCCCTGTTTCTTCTTCTGCCTCTCTTACCGCCGCTGTCTCGTAAGATTCCCCATAATCAACAAATCCACCTGGTAAAGCCCAACCATGGGGCGGGTTTTTGCGTTTTATGAGTACAATTTCCTCTCCAACTTCGATGATGATATCAACGGTTGGAACAGGGTTTCGATAGACCTGGATTTTCGCTTTGCAGTTTGGACATTGCATATTAACTCTCCAGGAGTTCATGTATTTCCTGCCAGTTACTCACGTTTTGCAGCTTGTGTCTGTCATGATTCCACGGTTGGTTGTAGACTATGGGGGTAATTTCTGTTTCGGCGAGTTGCAGACAGGTTTCTACCCTGTCATCGACAAAGTATTTGAGATTATGTTCTTTGATATAGCGAACTTTATCGTCATGATCGCCCATGGCAACAAGATTGATCTGTTGGCAGGTTCTGGCAGGGAAAAAATGATCCAGCCAGTCGGCAACGGGTTGCTCCAGGGGGCGAGCAGTAATAATGGTAACAGGGGCTTTGTCTGTCATGTCTGTTATAACCTTTACTGCCCCGGGGTTAGGCTTCAGCCCGGTTCCTAACGAGTCCTTGAGGATAGCGTAAAATATCTGATCCACAAGATCGGTGGGGATTGCAAGGCAGTTTTCGACCTGGAAACTGGTGATATCCTGTAAACGGAAAGAACAGTAGTCAAATTCTTCACAGGCAAGTCGGATAAAGGCTTCACCCGTGTCAGCAATAACGCCATCCAGGTCAAATCCTATTTCATTATTTTTGATGTTTATCATATTCTTTTTCTAAGGTCTTAACCTGAGAGATGATTTGCTCATTGAAAGGTGTTGCAATATTTATCTTTTTGCCAAGATGGCATATTGCTCCGTTAATGGCATTGATCTCGGTGAGACGGTGATTGCGGACATCCTGAAGCATGGATGAAATATTCCGTGCAGTACGTTTACATACGTTAAGTGTTGCTGTAACAGGGTCTTCATCTATCTGAATGTCCAGAGTACGAGCTACCTGTTCAGCCTCTCTTACAAGTCGTTTAATTTTTCCACGTGCAGCACAGGATGTGAGCAGTTGGCCATTTGTTCGGTTGTAGATGGCGGTCAGCCCGTTGATCCCTACATTCACAAATAGTTTTGCCCAAAGTCTGGTTTGAATGTCTTCTGAAACAGTGCTGGTTATTCCTCCACTTTGCAGGATGTCAGTGATTGCATGAAGACGTTGATTGGCTTCTTCTCCTTTAGGAGAGAGGAAACCCAGAAAGGTCTGCCCTTTTCCTGCATGTCGGATATGTCCAGAGGCCAGGAGTGTTGCTCCTTCTGAGCTTGTGGCAAAAGCTGGAATAGCCGGTAACGTTTTTTTGTCATCATATTGCAGGTGGCTGATACCATTTTGCAGGAATATGAACAGAGTAGAAGGGGTAAGCAGAGGGGCGGTGAATTTAATACTTTTTTCCAGGTCATAGGATTTGACACAGGAAAAGAGAATATCACATGGCCCAATTGTTTCAGTACTGCTGCTGACCGGGATATGAATCTGTTGCCTGCCGGCATTAGATTCGTAAAGAATCCCCTGATCGTTCAGCGTGTCAGCACGTGCAGGTCTGTGGTCAATGAGCAGGAGTTCGTCCTGCTCATTGACAGCGGGAAAGAGTTTGGCGGCAAAGAGGCAACCGAGGGCTCCAGGGCCTATTATACCAATTTTCACCAGATCCTCCTTCCTACTGCTACCGTAGAAGCAGACTGTTTATTTTACAGTTTTTGCTTCTTCCACAATAGCTACGTACTTGTAGCCTGCACCAAAATCTTTGTTGGCAGCAAGCACACCTTCGACTGTAATGGTTTTACCATTCTCTACTGTTTCAGAGGTGGTAACAACAAGGTCATGGGTGTTTGCCATGGGGTCACCGGTTCCATCCTGCAGGTGAATCCAGTTACGTCCCATAATCGAGGGGCTGAATTTCACAACCTTACCCTGAATACGGACGGTTTTGCCGTTTAACGCTTCTGTTTTTTCAAAAATTTCGCTCACATTGTACGCGTTGTCACCAGTTGCTTTCTTTATGTTGATCTCAGTAAAAGGGGCAATTGCACCAAGGCTTCCACCTGAACTGGCTGCCGGCTGTACCGCTGGAGCACCACCTTCTGCCTGGACAGCACTTGCAAAGGAATCATCGTCACCCGCTGCTTTTTTTGCGTGTGGATTTGCCATGGAGCCCATTCCCATTCCCATCCCCATTCGACCAGCGGGCGGATTATCGTTGGTGCCTACCAGGCCTGAAGAAAAAACAATGGTGTCAAATGTACGGTTCAGGGTTTTACTGGCAAAGTTTTTCATGACCATGCCTTGCTGGTAAGTAATGTCCTGGCCAACTTTTACCTGTGATTGTGGAATAGCAACCCATGGCTGACTGAGGCCGGTATCAACTTTCAGATAGGTGTAGCCACCTGCATCCATGGTTTCCAGAACCTTACCGCTTTGGGACTGCTGGGTGCTGGCAGGTGCAGGTGCAGCTGCTTCAGTGTTGCTGGCCTGGACGTTACCACTAAATACGGCGAGGCTGATGAAAAGGCAAGCTAGGAGTCCTTTTGAAAATGTTTTTTTCATGCGATCTATCCTTGTTGTAAAAAATTGTGGTGCTGTCTGCACCATTTCTTTTGTTTAATTGTAACTGCTTAACAGCTACATTTCGAGGCACATTAGTACCTTACTTCTGAAAAGCTGTCATACAAAAATAAGAAATCTGTATTTAATTTTAAATCGAAACGTTACAAGCACCCACAAGGTACTTATACCCCCTTGTGGGGTGTTAACGTTTTTTATGTACCTGACTTATTGTTAATCATCTTCGATTAAAAAAGCGACAAATTCAAGTATACATTTTGACCAGAGATCGTAGGCCTTGGGGGTCAGATGAATGCCATCATTCTGGAAATAGCTTGGGTTGGCTTTGATTTTGGAAAACATATCAAGGTAACAGGATCCGGTTTGCATCGTTATGGATTCAATTGACTGGTTCAGTCGATTGTAGAAATCCATTTTGACCCAGGGAAGCTGACAGGGAAGCATGCTGTTTGTAATTACCTCTGCGGTCGGGTAACGGGATGTCAGTTGAACAATAATTTGACGCAGGGGTTTCAGAAAACTGTAGTCTTCTATTATCAGATTATTGGTTCCAATCATCAACAGAATGAGTTCAGGGGGGTCAACATCTTCAGTAATGGAGGGAAGTCGACCTCGAAGTCCCTGTACTGTTTCCCCAGGAAGTCCGTAGTTGATAATTTTAAAATGGTGCATTCTCTCCTGCCAGTTGAAATCGGCTATGAGTGAATCACCAAGAAAAAGAAAGTTGCCCTGAGTCATTATTGTTGTCCCTTTCGGGAGTGTTGATAGTTCAATCTATAAAAAAATTTAAGAGTTTGAATATAGTAAGTATCCTCTATGACAATGACAAGTATACCATAAGGAAAAAGTGCTGCCAACCTGGATAATGACGTTTGCTGATGCTGTATGGCAAGCGTTAAGCATGATGGGAAGAAAAGACTGTTTTTTCTTTTCTGTGAGGAGGAAAGACAGAAGTATAGCAGCAAGAAGTCTTTTTCAGTGGCAAGGATAGTATGCCGGACATTGCCGGTGTGATTTGTTTTTGAGGTACATTCAATTTCGATTTTGCCTGCTGTTTTATTCTCTGTGTTTATGGTTTTTATGCTAAGGGTCGCAGCTGTGGCATTTCTGGAGAAGAGTTAAGCTGTGATAGTGTGGTTGAGTATTTCCATGCCACAGGGTAGTAATTGGTGCGTTTTGTTGTTGTGTGTGTTTTTTGCTTGATCATTTTAGGAATGGTAATTATAATTATTTTTTATTAGCTGAATGTAGCTGTTTTATTACATTCTTCTGCTTGATATTATAGCAGTAGAAGAAAAATAGACTTATCTTATCGCGTTTTTTTATAGGAAAAGAGACGTGGTAAATCAGAATCTAAATCATCAAGGCCACACTAAAGGAGAACTTTTTATGGGTATGTTTCAAAAATTGGAAATTGGCGGCACTGTCACTCCTGCAATCGATTGGGAAATGACACCAGATATGAGTTTTGGAACATTCGAATCCTGGGGTGGACGCGAGCGGGTGCGCAGCAACATAAGTGGTACTGAACGGGTCTACTACTTTTTTGTCGACAACTGGGAAGAAGAGGTAAAACTTTGCCTCATGGAACGTGGAGTAAAACACGCAAGAGTAGTGGCTGAAATTAGGGCCCCCGAGCAGATGCTGAGAGCCTGTGTAGAAAATTATGGTACTTCGTCCCTCTTTGAGAAAAGTTATGCTATTAATGAAGAGATAAAAGAATGGCTGATCAGCAATGTTCTCGAGGCGGAAGATACCTCCGCTGTCATTCCTCTGTATGAAGAGAGTGAAGTTGAGGATATGGGAGATGCTCTGCCACTTGCTGCTGAATCTGATTTTGAGGGAGAAAAGGTTTCGCTGCCTGCAGAGCATAGTTTTATAAATGATGATGAGATCGCCG
>JAOZQU010000208.1 GCA_029932055.1 Desulfocapsa sp. | reverse complement strand
GATTGAATGCCAATTTCGCTGAAGAGATTCCCCTGCAAAAACTTTTTTACTAGTACAATCCACACATGGCTTTGTTCGATTGTGCAAATATTGGAAACATTTTTTTCTTTTGACAGGACCAAAGGTTTTTTCAATGACAGGATTGACGTACTCAATATTGTGCTGTTGATCTACGATATACACACCATCCGGTATTGCCTGCAAAACATGGGTTAAACGCTCTCGCTCAAGTTGTTCCTTCTCTTCTGCCAATTTGGTATCAGTCAGATCGCGAATGATTGCAACAACACCATCCAGACTTCCATCTGATAGTCGATAGGGATAATAGGTAGCATCTCTATATCTTCGTTCACTGGGTGAAAATTCAACCCATGTCTGGTAATGAACTGTTTCACCGGACAAACAGCGATCGAATTGCGGTTTGATGGTTTGCTGAAAGATCTTGTCTCCAAACAATTCGGCAACCGAATAACCTACAATTTTGTCCCATTTTTTGTTATGTGCTTTGCTGTAATTCTCATTGATCAATTTATAGATATAGTTTTTATCTATAAATGCTATGAGATCCTCAGTTAATGAAAAAATATGCTCATAGCGGCAAAGGAGATCTTCTCTCTGTTTACGCCTGGTGATATCTCGAGCAACGACTTGAATCACAGGCCCATCACCTAATATTTGTACCATGGACGCTTGAAGTTCGAGAGACAGGACATTACCATTTTTGTGGAAATAGATTGATTCCCATGAAAGGGCTTCTCGCTTTTTTAAAAAATTAAGTTTTTTTTCAAATTCAGCCTGTGTCTCTGGTGGTCTAAAATCAGTGTCTTTTAACTGTAACAGTTTTTTACGGGTATACCCTACAGTGTCGCAAAACTTCTCGTTTACTTCTAAAAATTTTCCCTTCAAATTCAATAAAGCCATTCCATCACTGGCATATTGAAAGCCGGCTTTAAACTTTTTCAGCTCGTTATTTTGTCTTTCAAGATCGGAATTGTTTTGAAGTAATTTTTCATATGTTGGTTTTCTAGACATGCAGCAGCTCCTGAACAAAAGTCAGTATGAAAATCAGTATAGTTTGAACTGTGATTTGGTCTAACATATTGTATGTATAATAAAAAAAAGCTACCTAGTCAACAATTGCAGTGGTAACTGTGCTTATGTTTGAGGTGTTGAGACAGCGTTAAAATCGAAAATAGCTTTTTTTCTCGACAATCTTATCGTTACAAATCAGAATTGTCGAATATAATCCACCGTCGTTATTTATGTGTTTCTACATAATGATCTGATTTTGTATAAGATATACGTTTTTTCATCTTCTGGCACACTTGTTGGTAATAGACAAGCGTAACCAACAAGTCTTCCCACAAGGGGAAGGATCATTTAACAGGAGATATTCTATGAAACTTTCATCAAAATTTGTAAAAACATTTGTTTTGGCAGCAGCACTTACCATGTTTACTCTTCCAGCACTGGCAGGTAATGGCCGTGGTCCGGGAGATGGAAACGGAAATGGAGGAAGCGGATCAGGGGATGGGACTGGTAACGGTCCTGGAACTGGTGACTGTGTTAATGGTGTTGTCTTTCAGCTGGATGCTGACTTACTTGCCCGTGGTCACGGTAAAGGTGGTGGCGGTCATCATGGTGGAAGTGGTCCTGCTGATGGTAGTGGCAATGGCAACAAGACAGGTGATTGTGTGAATTCCTGATATCTGTGATTTGATATGAAGGAGTTTTTCGATAAAGACCGGGATTGAATTCGGTCTTTATCGAAAATAATTTTGGAATGTTGTTGGCTCTGGCTTGCTTGCAAGAAATTTTTTTAAATTGCCATTACATTCACTGGAGTAAGAGCTGTAAAGCGAAGCACTGTACCGCCATGTTCTCCGGCTGCTGTATCTGCTGCAGATTTACTGCGATAAGGCAATGGTTCTTTTCCCATGGGACCTAAAATATTAGATCCGACAAGGTAGTACAATCCCATGGCGTATTCGTACCCGCCGTCCGGGTAGACGGTAACCCAGATTGATTTGATTTTTGCTGGTTTTTCCACATACTGTTTCTGATCAGCCATAAAAAGCACAAGACATTGATTTGAACAGAAGTGGTGGTGCGTGCCATCCTCTGTACTCAACTGACTGCGATGCTTCGGATACCTGGCTGGATACATTCCACACACTGGACAACGTGTCTCTGGCGTCGGTTCAGTGACTATTCCTTTTTTCTTCCTTTTTCCTTCAATTTTAGGCCTGGAGAGAGCAAGTTCTTTGGTGGCAGCAGTTAAGGCAGCTGTAAAATCAACGACTGTTCCTCCATGCTCCTGAACATAGTTGTTCGCCTCTTCTTCAGTTAAGAATGCCACTTTGGAATTCATGGTCATTGTGCCTTTTGCAGAGGAGCCAATAACATAAAAGGCCATATCTGCAGCGACTATTTTTTCCGGATGAAGATAGAGTGCTACTTTTGTGTTTTTGGGGGACTCGCCGCTGTTTTGAGACATATCCGCCAGACAATGGATGGAACAGGTGGTATGCGCACCTTCTGAATTGCTGAATTCGTGCCGGGTGCGAGCCCACATGTTCAACATCATGCCACAGTTGGGACAGCGCCCCTTGTCCGTATAATTTTTTGGGTTTTTAAAGGGATGTTCAAGGCCTGTTGATTTGTTTTCTGCCATCAGGAAAGGGGGGAAAGAACTGGAGACGGTGAGTAAGGCTCCTGTGCTAAAACTGTATTTGAGCAAGGTGCGTCGTGTGATCTTTTTTATATTATAAGTATTCAAATATTTCACCTGTTGTTAAGATTTATGAAACAAAAAACAACATGAATTTCCAATTTCACATATTCTCGTATGAGAACTGAAATCACAACAGTTTTTATCGTCCCTGCCCAAAAAAGATTTTCTGGAGTCGACATTTACCTTTTTTCGTCTATAATTGTCGGTGTTCGACATTTTTGTCGATAAAATTATGATTGTCGAGCTATGTTTTCCCAAAGGAAGCCCTGTTTTTCCTGTAACTGTTAGTGATCATGTGGTTTCTTTCTGAATTGTAAAGTGGCATGTTTTTGGCAATGATACGCTCATGGTAAAGTCGTTTAAGAAATAATTTCTTCTAACTTTTCTCTTTCATCTCTCACTGCAAGGAATTCACCAGTGAATATAAGAAAAATCACATCCATGACCATGTTTGTTTCCTTTATCCTTTTGGTCCTGACATCAATTATTCTTTATATTGTGCCGCATGGGCGAGTTGCTTATTGGGCTGATTGGCATCTCTGGGGACTGACCAAAAGTGAGTGGGGAAATCTTCATATTAATCTTGGATTTCTTTTCCTGTTAGCTGGTTGTTTGCACATATTCTATAACTGGGCACCCATTAAAGCCTATATGAAAAATAAATCGCGGGAGCTGAAAGTTTTTACGCCCTCATTTAATATTGCACTCCTTCTTACTCTGATTGTTGGAATCGGAACCTATCTTGAGATACCACCAATGAGTAGTGTCATTCATTTGAGTGAATCCTTCAAAGACAGTGCTTCTGAAAAATATGGCGAACCTCCATACGGGCATGCGGAGCTTTCTTCCTTAAAGCTTTTTGCTAAAAAACAGAATTTAGACCTGGATAAAGCCGGCAAATTACTTAAAGATGCGGGGATGCAATTTAAAGACAGTGAAGATACTCTTGCGGTAATTGCTGCGGCTAATAAAATGAGTCCACAACAGATTTACGAGATTATTAAGCCTGCAGCTGCAAATAAGGGGCAGGGTGACAGGGTGATATTTCCCGACACACCTCCCTCCGGTTTTGGAAATAAAAACCTTGGCGCGTTGTGCAGTGAGTACGATCTCATGTTTCAGGTTATTCGTCAGGGGCTGGCCAAACGTGGTGTGAAAGCTGACGCGGAGATGACCATTAAAGAAATAGCCGCCGCTAATGAAATGAATCCAATGGCGATTTTTGAGGCTATCCTTGCTGTTGTAACAGAAACTCAGGATCACTAAAATGACATTTGTTGTCAGTTGTTGCTTGGCAATAGTTTTTTTTCTTTTTGGATCTTTTTCAGCCTTTAGTCAGGAATTTTTGAAGGCAACAGTCCTGACTGTGGATATGGAAAAAATGGAGATTGAGGTTCTGTCCCAATCATCTGCGAAGTCATCTACAACCTGTCCCCATAAAGAAAAGCTCCTGGTTCGAATTGCTGCTGAGAATATTCTGCCGCGAAACAACGGAGCAGCCATCTTCCCCGGTTGTGTGGTGTCTGGAAAGACCATTCGACTGTGGGGTGAAACTGCGACAGGTAAAGCTAATGTTTTTTTTGCCACAGACATAAGAGGGTGCAGGGAAGGAAGATATTCTGATGATCCCACCGGCGTGCGTTTTCGTCTTTTTCGATCCAGGATGAACAAGCAACCCGGCACCGATAATGGATTTGAAGGTGGAGGCTTGGGTGGCAGTGCGGGTGGTGGAGGAAATGGCGGCGGCGGTGGTGGCGGCGGCGGTGGTGGCGGCGGCGGTGGTGGCGGCGGTGGTGGAAGATGAAGCTTTATCCAAGCTGGCGAACTAATCTCTTTGTTTTCGTTTTGATCATTACACTGCTTGGCGGTTATTTTTTTTGGCAAACTCAAAAGGCTGCCCGGGAAATTGAGAAACACTCACGGGATCATTCAAAAATACTTGCAGCAGTTGTTGAATTAAATATTCGCAATGCTCTGCTTTCCCTGAGTGGTCTTGAGGATATTGTTGCAGGATCCCTTGAAAACAGTGCCCGTTTTATCCACTATCTGGATTTAATCGAACCATTCGCCAGTGATGAACTCACTTCCTTTGCTGCTGAGTCAGGTCTTGCCGGAGTAAGGGTTGTGCAGGCAGGCAGTGGTGATGCTGTCAGCGGCCCTGTCGACTGGCTTGCTGGTCGAAGCTGTCCGGAGTCCGATGGGCTGCAAAGAATAAACGATGAACAGCTTTACCTTTTTTCGTTTCTTCCAGTGAATGAAAGATCTATCACATCACAAGCAGGATGCGTGTTGCTGGGACTATCAGCGGATAAAATTGATGAAACTCTGGACAGAATATCCGTTGAACGCCTTCTGACAATGTTTGATGATTTATATGATATCGCCTATGTCAAATTTGATGCTGGTACGTCCCCCTCAAGTCAAAATGTTCTAACTCCAAATCAGGAAGGCAACAATAAGATTATTGAAACCATTATTCCCATAGGAGATAAGCAACTTATTGTTGCCCTGAAAACGGATTATTTTGGCAAACGCCGCACACAGATGCAAAAAGAATTTGTTATCTTTATCAGCCTGTTGACTCTTTTTGGCGCATTTTCGTCATGGTGGCTCTACCGGGTGCAGCGTCAACGTTTGCAGCAGACACGTGAGTTTGAGAGAAAAATGGCTCGTCAGCATGAAGATGCGGCCCTTGGCAGGGCAGCGGCCACCATAACCCATGAATTGCGAAACCCTTTGAATGCTATTGGAATGGGCCTGCAACGCTTGCAGATAGAAGTTGAAAACCTGGATAAGGATCATCAAAAGCTGCTTATCAGTATGCGTAGTGCTGTGGATCGTACGGATACAATCATTACCAGGCTCAAACAGTCCATCAGTTCACTTGATGTCAGCAGTCAAGCCGTGGATTTAGTTGATTTGATCAATCAGGTAGTAACGCTTTACCTGGCGCAGTGCGAAGAGCAGCACATTGTGGTTGAGCTTGACTGTGATCAGGATATCGACATTCCTGGAGACAAGATTCTTCTGGAACAGCTCTTTGAAAATCTATTGAAAAATAGTGTTGAAGCGCAACCGAATGGCGGTTTTCTTAAAATATCTATCAAGCCATTGAAAAATGAAAAAACATGTCGCGTAGAGATAGTCAATGGCGGCTTTACATTGAGCAGGGAAGAAAGCAAACTTCTTTTTGAACCATATTTTACATCTAAGACCAAAGGAACAGGCCTTGGGCTTGTTATCAGTGACAAGATTGTTCAAGCCCATAAGGGAGACCTTGACTGGCACATTGATTTTGACAGGCAGCAGATTCATTTTATGGTTACGCTGCCAATGGCGCAATAAAGACTTCTT
>JAOZQU010000207.1 GCA_029932055.1 Desulfocapsa sp. | reverse complement strand
TTTCCGCTTCAATATCCAGTGGTGCTATTTTTGTTATTCTATACATGGTGAAGTTAGGTGAGTATTTTTGATTTTTCCATATGGGTAATGAATGATTGTATATTCTCCCGGCTTTTGCCAAAATGAAGATGAATATAACCACCAATCACATTGTTAACAGTATATCCTTCCCTGCGGTTGTCATCCAACTGATATAACGTTTCTATTGTATCAGGGAGTTCGACAAGTTCGGAGTAATGAAATTCATGGCCATGCAGATTCTGTTCTTTGGCTCCGAAAAAACAGTCGTCAGTCAGTGTTGCTTTTCGATATCCAAGTCTGGACAGATGTGATTTCATTCTGACCTGAAAGGGAAACACTCCACTCATTTTATGGGCTTGTTGGTCGAGTGTGAGGATTTTTCTGCAAAGATACATAAATCCGCCGCACTCACCATAGATGATGCCACCTGAATTGCCAAAATCTCTCACTGAGGAGAGCATCGTATGGTTATAACTCAACTCTGCTGCGTGCAGTTCCGGATATCCTCCACCTAAATAGACACCATGGCAATTTTTCGGTAACATCTGGTCTGACAAGGGACTGAAAAAAACTAATTCAGCACCAGCCTGTTCCAGCATTTTCAGATTATCTTCATAATAAAAGCAGAAGGCCCTGTCTCGTGCAACAGCAAGACGCACTCTGGAAGTACTTTGGAATCCAGCAGGCGATAGTGAAATATCCGTAGCCGGAGGGCATAAGGAAATTTGCAGGAGAGAATCAAGATCAATATGAGATTCAATTGAACTCACAAGCTGATTCAGTTGTTCATCATCAAGTGGTTTTTCCTCTCCCATGTGCAGGCCAAGGTGACGATCAGGAATTTCAAAGCGGATATCACGGGGAAAAAAACCAAGGATGCGACTGCTGCATTTCCCCTGCATACCGTTTTCAATCAACTCACGGTGTCTTGCAGATCCAACACGGTTGAAAATCACTCCGGCAATTTCGATATCTGCAGAATACTCTTCAAAACCTTTAACCACGGCAGCCACACTTTCTGCTGCTGAACGTGCATCCACAACCAGTATTACCGGCAGATTTAAATGAGTGGCAAGGGCAGCAGAACTGGCAATACCACCATCAAAAAGCCCCATCACACCTTCCACCACAGCGACATCTTTTCCAGCAAAACGACTGTTAAAAATATCCTTACAAAAAGTTCTGCCACACATTCTAAGGTCGAGGTTGGACGAGACTTCACCGGTAACCATTTTGTGCAAACTTGGATCGATAAAATCCGGGCCGCATTTAAAGGGTTGCACTCCAAGCCCTCTTGCCTTGAACGCTGCCATAATGCCCAGGGTAAGAGTAGTCTTTCCTGATCCCGACGCAGTGCCGCCAATAAGAAACGCTGAAGGTGATTTCATGAGAATATTTGTAATATGCTGAAACGCAATAAAAGGAGAAGCAATAAAAAAAGAAACGAACCCAGGAGCATAAGCTTATCTGTTCTTAGAATATCTCTATCTTCAATTTCCCGCCCGGCTTTTCCAATTACAGGTTTTATGACTTCTCTGCCAAAATAGATTGAACTGCCGCCAAGTTGAATAGTAAGGGCTCCCGCCACTGCTGCTTCGGGGTGTGCTGCATTGGGACTTGCATGGGACAATCTATCTTGTTTTAAGACCATAAAAGCATTTTTCCAGTCCAGACCAAGCAGAAAAGATGTGGGAATTATAATCAAACCAGTGAGCCGTGCCGGGATATAATTAACAACATCATCAAGCCTGGCAGCGACTCTACCAAAAAGCAGATAGGTATCATTTTTGTAGCCAATCATTGAATCCATGGTGTTTACCGCCTTGTAGCCCATGGCACCAAAGACTGCAAGAAATAGCGGCTCAATCCCGGTTAATGGAGAAAAAAGTGAAAAGACAACAGCATAAAACAGTGGTGCTGTTACCCCATCAACCATGTTTTCAGCTACGGTTTCAACGCAAGCTCGGATAATGCCTTTTCTGTCCAATGCTTCGGTATCGCGGCCGACAATCTGTGCCACTGCCCGGCGGGCGGAAACAAGTGATTCCGAATTATGCAAAGCATTGTAAACTGCGCGACTGTGAACAACAAGGTCTCGCGCTGCAACAGTGGTATATAAAAGATAAATCGCGACCAAGCCGGCTAAAGGAAGAGAATAAAATCGTACAGCCGTAAGGATGGCTGTGCTTAAGCCAAGGGTCAGTGTGATAACTGCCAGTACTGTTACTGAACCAGCAATAAACTCAGAAGAAATCAGCCTGCGAGAGATGATCTCTAATCTGGAACAGAAACTGCCAATAAGTCTCACAGGATGTGGCATCCAGCGTGGGTCACCAAAGACAAGGTCAAGAAGCACGGCTGTACCGATTTGCAGTTCAAAAAAATGCATGGCAGCAATCAAAGCCTGAGAAGCTCGTAAACCCTGTCCATGTCTATTCCTTTGCGCACAGTATCTGCCAAACAATCAAAAGCGGGTTCCAGGTTGTAGCTGAACAAGGGGCCATCATAGTGGGATAATCCTTTACTTTGGCGTATATCGTTTATGAACCAGCGACGAAACAGATCAGAATCAAATATGCCATGCAGGTAACTTCCCCATGTTTTTCTATCCGTTGCAGCAACACCGCAATCTGCCCCATCCTCATAGGAGAAAATAGCAATTGCATCTGTGCGGGTAACACCGTGGTGAATTTCATACCCAACCACAGGCTCGCCGGAGGGAAGATGAGTCCCCTTCTTTCTGGTCAGTGTCTTATCAGGAGCCAGTATGGTATGCATATCAAGTATTGAGAGTCCGACACAAGAGGCCTGTTGAGACTCGATGCCGTATGGATCTTCAATACTCTTGCCAAGCATCTGATATCCGCCACAGATTCCAATGACTCTACATCCTGACTCTGCCTGTTGTTGAATTTTTACGGCCATACCGGACGATTGCAATGCCCTGAGATCACTGATAACATTTTTTGATCCCGGAAGGATAATCACATCCGGGCTGCCAAACTCTTCAGGGCTTGATATAACACGTAAATACACATCCGGCTCTGCAATAAAGGGCTCAAGATCAGTGAAATTTGAAATGTGTGGCAGATTAATAATACCAATTTCAATATGATCCAAAGCTGGCTTTACGCCTTCAAAAAGACCTTCCTTAAAGGAAACAGAATCTTCTTCAGGGATTCCATGATTCACAAGATATGGAATCACCCCAAGCACATCTTTTCCAGTATGGGCTCTCACATAGTCATGGGCATCCTGAAGCAGTTCACTTTTGCCGCGGAAGCGGTTGACAAGAAACCCTGCAATCAGGCTTCTTTCCCACTGGTTTAACACTTCCATGGTTCCCACAAAAGAGGCGTACACCCCTCCCCTGTCAATATCGCCCACCAGAATAACAGGAGATTCTGCGTAACGAGCCATGCGCATATTCACGATATCATGGCTTTTTAAATTCACCTCACCGGGTGAACCGGCTCCCTCCAAAACAATTGCCTGATAGTCTGCAGCAAGTTCATCGTAACAGTCACAGGCAACAGTCATTGCCTTTTTCTTATACGAAAAATATTCCATGACCGTCATATTGCCAAGTGGTTTACCACGGACTATGACCTGGCTTCCTGTGTCGGAGTTGGGTTTTAAAAGAATTGGATTCATCAGCACGTCCGGGTCAAGTCGTGCTGCCTGAGCCTGCACTACCTGTGCCCTTCCCATCTCAAGGCCCTGTAGCGTAACAAAAGAATTAAGGGACATATTCTGGGACTTGAATGGGGCAACTCGAACACCATCCTGAAGCAGGATACGGCAAAGCGCTGCAGTAAGAACAGATTTTCCAGCATTGGAAGAAGTTCCCTGGAACATTATAGCCGATGTTTTTTTGATGCGGCTGTGCTTTTTCGTTGCAGGAAGAATTTTGGCAAGAGCTTGAATGAATTTCTTATTATTGGATTGATTACGTACTGCAATACGGAAAAAGCCCTTTTCTTTAGCAAGGTTTTTATAATTAGAGCAATCCCGAATGAGAATATTTTTCTCTGCCAGTTTCTCCTGCAGCATTGAAACAGTAGTTCTCCCACTAAGTCTAATAAGAAGATAATTGGCTTCTGATGGAAACACTTTCAGATCTTTAAAATCCGCGAGTTCGTCTTGTAATTTTTTTTTGCAGGTTAAACAATAAGCCCTTGATTGGTTTTGATAATTCTCATCCAGAAGTGCACGTTCACCAACCTTTTGCGCAAGACTGTTCACGGTCCAGGGGGGGAGAATTTGTCGCAGATTTTCGGCAATCGGATCAGGAAAAACGCCAAAGCCAAGGCGTAATCCAGGGATACCGTAAAACTTTGTCAGTGAATGAAGAGTAATAATATTAGGACCGACACCACCAAGGGTTTCAGCACCATCCACAAACTCAAGGAACGCTTCATCCACAAGAAACATAACTTGCGGATTAATGGAGGCAAGCTCTTTAATTTCCCTGGCATTAAAGCATCTCCCAGTGGGATTATTGGGAGAACCAAGAATAAGAATATCTCCTGGAATAATAACTCGTTCAATTTCATTTATATCCAGTGCAAAATCATTCTCTTCCAGCAGATCAATTGTGTGTATTGGAATTGCAGCCAATTCCATAACTTTAATATAATCAATGTAACAGGGTACTGGAATAACAGCCCTCTTACACTCAAGGACATGGGGTAATTGATACAAAAGTTCCGTGCTACCGTTGGCAACTAAAACATTATCGCTTGAAACATTATATTTTTCAGCAATGATTTGCCTTAGCTTCGAAGCATAAGGATCAGGATAATGAAGAACTGAATCAAGCTCACGGCTAATACAGGGACGCAGCCACTCAGGAGGACCAAGGGGATTAATGTTTGCGCTGAAATCAAGAATATCTTCAAGTGGGGCAGATTTGACACTTGCAGCAGCATGGACATTGCCTCCATGCTCATATGATGACTGTTTACCTGGCATGGACTAACTGGTCTGCAAAGAAACAAGAACAATAGATGTTGCAACGGCAAGCTCAGTGAGTTCACAGACGGCACCCAAGGTGTCTCCTGTTGCTCCACCAAGTTTTTTATGGCACCAGAATGAAAAGCAACAAACTGTGACTAAAATTGCAACAAGTACGGTACAGGCAATTTTAAAAGAAAAAAACAGAGAAATGAAGGCACAAAACATCAATCCCGCCACTGCCACCTTACGACTCTCAGAAGAATAAAAGAGACGCCCCAGCCCTTCCCCTGACCTGGCATAAGGGAGAATGGCCATGGTTAACAGGATAGCAGTTCTACCAGCTATTGGCATGAGCAACACAGCACAAATCAGAGCGGTAGAAGAAAGGGAAGATAATGCACCATATTTACCAAGCAAAAGAAAAACAAGAGCAATCACTCCCATGGCACCTGTCCGACTGTCACGCATGATCTCCAGCGCGGATTCACGAGGGCGTCCTGACAAAAGTCCATCTCCGCTGTCAGCAAGACCATCAAGATGCAGACATCCTGAAATACCGGCCAGCAAAACCATAGCAAAAACAGCAGTTAAAGCGGAAGGAAGAACAGTAACAAAAAAGGACACAAGTAACGCGGTCACTACCCCAATCAAAAGGCCAATAAGCGGAAACCAGATCAAACTGGCCTGAAAAAAACGACCATCTTCTTCGCTTTTCCAGGAAACAGGAACAATAGTGAGAAAACGAACCCCAGTAAGCAATGAAGCAAGCGGATTCTGAAAAGCCAGCTTTAAAAATTTTTCGTTTTTAATTTTAACTTTTTCACTGCTTTCACTGCTTACCATTTTATTTGTCTGCTCCGGCAACAGCAGCTTCTTCAAAAGTTGCAACTTCAGTGAGCACTGCCACAGCTGCTTCCACTAAATTCATGGCAAGTGCCGCTCCCGTTCCCTCACCCAAACGCATGTTCAGATCAAGCAATGGCCTGCAGCCGACTTTTTCCTGCATGGCACGATGCCCCGGTTCCATGGAACGATGGGCGCAAATAATATAATCCCTGACAAAAGGTTCTATTGCTATGGCAATCAGGGCACCGGCTGTTGAAATAAAACCATCCACCACCACAGGTTTTCGTTTTGCAGCAGCTC
>JAOZQU010000206.1 GCA_029932055.1 Desulfocapsa sp. | reverse complement strand
AATAATCAATGATCAATTAATAACGGTTAATTATTAATGTTTTGAATTCGTCATTTTGTGCCATCACTTCATTTAGTTAAAAACTATTGGCAGACAAGGCAAATCTCTTAGCCTGACGGCTATACCCTTAAGGTGCATAAGTACCTTGGTGGTGTATTCAAGTAATTGCGAGGTACAACAAACCCCTGCTCCGTTATTCCCGCGGGAATGACGGAATAACGAAAAGCTCATCTCCCCAGGACTTCATCGTACTGTATTCACGCTTCTTTTTTAACGGAAGAAAACTCATCCCGTAAGCGAGCTACACTTTCATCCTCGAGAAATGCATCAAAAGGCATCATCCTATCAATTACACCGCCCGGTAATAACTCGACAACCCTGTTGGCAATGGTGGAAACAAACTCATGATCGTGGGAAGCAAAAAGAAGAATCTCTGGAAATGTGATCAGTCCATTATTTAAGGCAGTAATCGATTCCAGATCAAGATGATTTGTGGGTTCATCCATGATAAGGGCGTTGGCGTCTGAAAGCATCATCCTGGCCAGCATGCAGCGCACCTTTTCCCCTCCGGAAAGAACACTGGTCTTTTTCAGGGCCTCTTCACCGGAAAAAAGCATTTTTCCTAAAAACCCTCTGGCAAAGGTCTCACCCTCTGTCACCGGAGTATAGTGACCGAGCCATTCCACCAAAGTAATATCCTTGTCAAAAAACGAACTGTTTTCTTTGGCAAAATAGGAATGACTCATGGTGACTCCCCAGCGAAAGCTGCCGCTATCCGCTTCCATCTCACCGGTCAGGATCTGAAAGAGTGTGGTTTTGGCCAGGCTGCTGCTACCAACAAAGGCAATTTTATCGCCCTTGTTCACTGTGAGATCGAGCTCCTTAAAAAGAACAACTCCATCAATCTCTTTACTAAGCCCTTTTATCTCCAGGATGATATCACCACAAGGTCTGCCCGCTTTAAAAAAGATAAAAGGATATTTTCGTGAAGAGGTCGGCATCTCCTCCAGAGTCAATTTATCCAATAGTTTTTTTCTGGAGGTTGCCTGTCTTGCCTTGGAGGCATTGGAAGAAAAACGCTGAATAAACTCTTTCAGTTCCTTGGCCTTGGCTGTTGCCTTCTTATTTTCATTCTGTTTCTGCTGCAATACCAATTGACTGGCCTGATACCAGAAATCATAGTTGCCGACATAAATGGAGATTTTCCCAAAATCAATATCCGCCACATGGGTGCACACCTGATTGAGAAAATGACGATCATGGGAGACAATAATGACTGTATTTTGAAACCTGTCCAAAAAACTTTCCAGCCAGGTGATGGAATCAATATCAAGATTATTTGTCGGCTCATCGAGCAGAAGAATGTCCGGATTACCAAAAAGGGCCTGGGCAAGTAAAACCCGCACCTTTTCCCCACCTTCCAGCTCCTTCATCTTTTTATGGACAAGATCTTCTGTGATACCTAGCCCACTGAGCAAAACCGCGGCCTCAGACTCAGCCTCATACCCGTTCAGTTCATCAACCTCGGCTTCCAGTTCCCCACTGCGAATCCCGTCTTCCTCGGTGAACTCAGTTTTAGCGTACAATGCTTCACGTTCAGCCAGCAACTTGTAGAGACGCTCGTGTCCCATGATGACCGTATCAAGCACCTTCACATCATCAAAGGCAAACTGATCCTGCCTGAGAACTGCGATTCGTTCCCTGCTGCCAACAGAAACACTCCCCCGATCCGGATCAAAATCACCGGCGAGAATCTTCAAAAATGTCGTTTTCCCGGCACCATTGGCTCCAATGAGGCCATAGCAATTTCCCGGAGTAAATTTTATATTGACGTCCTGAAAAATAACCCTTTTCCCGTAGGAAAGGGCAACGTCGGTTGCAGTAATCATAATTTTTCCTTATCTGTTTGTAGCTATTATTTAAAGTCGATTTGTTCTTTCCCTAAGCAGAAAACGCCTCTGCCCAAAGATTTCCGGACAGAGACGTTTTTATCGAAAAAAACACGAAAAGAATTTTTAAGGCAGCACTAAAGTCGAATTCGTTTTACATTCCCAAAAATTAAATTTTATATCCAAAAAAAGGACGATTTTCAAACCTAATCGAAAAGCAAACTTTTCAAAACACCTTTCATGTAAGAGATGTATTATTCATTCCAAGCCTGGTTGCTCCATCCCAAATATAACGGATATGGATTTACCAAAAGCTCTTATTGGGGATACACCTTAACCATCTTATTCTCTTTCCATTCACCAATATACTTGAAACCACTGGGGTAAATAAATGTCCCACGACCATGCTTAAGCCCTTCTTTCCAGCTTCCCACATACTGATTGCCATTGGCCATTCTCAGGGTTCCAAAACCGTTCATTTTTCCGTTTTCCCATTCACCGACAAATCGACCGCCATCAATGGCGTGAAAAATGCCATTACCATCCCATATATCATTTTTCCAGGTGCCTATATAGCTGCTCCCGTTGGTCTTGCGAAACGTCCCATAACCATCCTTGCTGTTGCTTTTCCACTCTCCTGTATATTGATCACCATTGGTATAAATCAGGGTACCATGCCCATGTTTCCGACCGTTGAGCCACTCTCCTGTATATCGTTCGCCATTTGACCAGGTATACACGCCATGACCATTCCTGCAATTTCCGCTCAGGCAGGTATCAGCAAAGCATTTTCCGGCAGCCGTTGTAAACATCCCTTGACCAACATCAACACCTGCACGCCACTCACTTTCATAAATGTCTCCACTGACGTAAGCAAAGCGTCCATGTCCATGTTTTTTTCCATCCTGCCAGCTACCTTCGAATCGGTCGCCATGGGCAAAAATCACACAGCCGTCTCCATTTGGTTTATCATCTTTCCAGACGCCTTCATAGCGATAACCATTGGCAGTAGTGGCAATGCCATAGCCATGTCTCTTGCCCAAGAGCCACTCCCCGGCATACCTGTCACCATTCGCCTTCGTGAACGTCCCATACCCATGCAACTTACCATTTTTCCACGCACCCTCAAAGTGTTCACCATTATCGAGAGAAAGTGTCCCTTCACCGTTAGAACAATCCCCTTGCACACAGTTCGATGCACATCCTGTGAGAGAAAGATAAAAGCAAACAGTAATCACAAAAAGAAACCGACAGGTAGAACTCATAAAAACCCTTTCAGAAAGTATTCATAGATAAAACTATGTTAAAATAATCACCACAACATACATATATAATAGCTTAAATAATTATTATTGCACAGGAGAGAAGAGGATTGTAGTTTTTTTTGCTCTAAATTTATTTTCGAGTTACAATGACACAAAATAAGAAAGATACGCTCTTACGAGATTGTCAAATTTGATGAGCTCGTAAAAACTCAAACTTTTCGCAATTCCGTCATTCCCGCGTAGGCGGGAATCTTGTGATTTCAACACGTTCTGGATTCCCGCCTGCGCGGGAATGACGGTGCAGGGGACTTTTTATGAGTCCATCAAATTTGAAAATCAACAATCAAATACAGGAAGAAGGGTTGAACATGAATGCAAAAACAGAGCAGGAACTAAACACATTTATTGAAGAATGGAAAGAAACACCCGACAAAAACAAAACAACTTTCTCACATTTTAAAGACTACCTGAGTAAGAAAGAAGGCGTAACACTGGACTTTGTATCACGTCCGGGTGTCACCTATTCTCTCAGAGCTGTTCATGCCAACCAGAAAAAGAAAGATCTTTTTGTCATGGTCGATGTTATTGAAGATGTCTCCCGGTGGCTCTCCGTCTGTTTTTACGGTGATATGATAACAGATGTGGACGAGAAAGGGGACTTTGTTCCTGGCGGACTGCTGGGTGAAGATGCAGTGTGCTTTGATCTTGAAGAGAAGAATGAGGCACTGGTCCAGTATATTGAAGCCCGTCTGGATGAAGCCTGCTCGAATGCTGCAAACACATAAATTTAATCTGCCTTATAAAAAAGGTATGAATTCAGGGAAAAGCTATAATCCTTTATCCCTGTTGTACGCTGATATCACCAATTGCAGTGAAATCAGCGTTGGTATAATATTTGCTTAGAAACTTCATCTTGACACCAGACAGGAACCGTGGTCTGCCCCCTAAGCGAACATTTGAGATGCTTCAATTCTACTTTTAGGGCTGGGCCATTATTCCTACGCTACATGAACCCTTGGCGTGGCTGGGTAGATAGACCGGTTCGGGCGTGCCCGCATAAACGGCCTCGTAGCAAATGTCATATGTACCGTCGCACCACTCGTCAGAGGGACGGCCATCGTCTATGCTGGGTGTATCGTGATCCCAGAAGTTCCAGCGAAGATCTATGACCTGACTACTTCTCAGAGTCACGCCTCCAACGTTGCACACGATGTTGTTATCGTTGATTTCAGCGCCTCCATGCCGTAGAAATATCCCACTGCCGCTGCCGTGAGTGATTGAATTTTTCATGACCTTTACCATGTGCGTGGGGTGCTCGTAGTTCCATATGTAGATCCCGTCTCTGGCCGCATACGAAATGGAATTCCAGATAATCTCGGTGTCGGTGCATCGGTAGAGACTAAGGCCGAAATAGCTGCTGTCTTCAATGTGATTGCGGAATACCAGGACATCGCTAATATTGTAATCCATAGACCCGACCTGAATATAGCCGCCATCCACCCAGTTGTGGCTGATCTCGGAGTTCGACGCCCCCAGCAAGATTCCGGGCGAGTTGTTGACCACGTTCCCTTTGATCAAAGCATTACCCGCACCCCATACACTGATCGCTCCCCCGGCGGGTCCGTTGAAGTTTTCGACCCTGCTCTCAATAAGGGAAGACTCTCCAGAAAAAGCAATGCCCATCAGGCTAGGGCCCAGCGTGCCGTCAACGGTACAGTGACAGACAGTCATTGAATGTCCGTCATCGTAGATCGCCCTCTGAGAAGTACCCCACGCCGTTGGTTTCAAGTAACATGAGATAACGGACGAATTGTCAGCGCCTAGTATCATTGGTGTTGGACCCTCTAAGAAGGTTTCCTGGATTACCTTAATACCCATCCACCAGTACCCTTCGCCGATAAGAGATGTGCCGATTTTGAGCTGCAGCGGGAACGTCTCGCCGCTGGCGGCGTTGTAAGTCCCCTTGGCGACATTAATTGTCTGATACGCTACCGATTTGGACAGGGCATAACTTACTGTTTTACATGGCAATCCGCTGGTTCCGCACACCAGCTCATCGGTGCCGGTATTTACGTTGACGTACAGCGCACTGCTAGCGGAAGGGGTGGTCAACGATTGTTGAGCCGTGTTGGTATCTATGTTGCCGGCGCGATCCATGGCGCGCACGACAAAGTAATATGTTGTGGAGGGGGCGAGGTCATTGATCAGGTATGACGTTTCGCCTGGCTGGCTCACGTACGACGGGGACGAATAATTAAAATCTCCGGACTGTTTCGATATGTATATGAGGTACATTGCTTTGAAATCGGGATTGGAACCGTCGGTGGCTATCTGCCAGCTGACCAACACGTGATTGCCCCCAACGTTTACGGCGTCATCCAGACCGCCGAAAACGGGCGGCGTATTGTCTGTTGAAAGGACCATACCCACACCGGTAGTCACAAGACTATCAGCGATATTTATGTATTTGGTGCCGCCGTAAATAACCAAACCGACCGCGTTTAAAGCCTCTATCTTAATTTTTCGCGCCACACCGGTCGCGATAACAAATTCCTCTTCAATCCTGGTTTGACTGGCAGATATGGTTATCGTGCGTCTCTGGGTCGGGATGTCAGGCGCCGATATCTCGAACCGGACCTTATCAACATCAGCCGGCGTTTCCTCCACGTCGTGACCGGACAGATCATCCCACGAGACCAGAACTATGCTCACAAAAGCGCTGTCGGGAATAGGCCCGCCAGATGGTGGTTGGTTCATTAGCAGCGCTATGATGGGAGAAATGACCTTTTTGCTATTATCAGGAGCAGCCCCCCCGATGCCAGAAACACAAAATATACTTACAAAAAAAACAAACCAGCTGATTTTTCTCATTATTGTTACTCCAGGTAATAATGCAGAAAGTTGGATTATATCTTTTGTCTATAAGTATAATACAATTAGAATAGACTGTAAAACAATAGTAAACAATAGGGAACAGAGCACATTTAATGCGACTTACTTTCAGAGTTCGGGGTAGAGTAAAGCACTGATTCAGGAAACCGCAGG